>QIGD01000012.1 GCA_003229935.1 Methanobacteriota archaeon
TGACCCTAGATTTATCACGTAATTGCTTGATTTTGTTTCAATATCACCTGAGAGAGGAGGTTGAAATTATAGAAAATGTGTCTTTTGCCACCTGATTTTTTAGATTCTACTGTAACTGTCAAATTCATTAGCGATGTTTTGATGAATTTTGGCTAATTTTCTGCTTTTTAGTGTGTATAATAGCTGAATCTAATCTGTGGAAAAAAGAGATAGCAAAATATTAAGTGGCGAAGATAAGATGTTTTGGTTAAACTGTCAAGGTTGGGACTTAACTATTTAATCTAAAAAACATGAATACTCTCATGCCAGCTAATATACAGAATATTCTGGAGAATATATTCTCTGATTTATAAAAGGAATTCTAAAGCTATATTTTATATTTCTAATTTTGATAATCAGGGCTGGCGTGTTTATAATAAAAACCGTTCAGATAGATAATGAGTCCCACGGCAGTTGTGATAGCTGCAAAGTACATTGTCGCCTTAAAACTATATAGCTGAGATATTGCTCCTCCGATTAATGGGCCAAGAGCTATGGCAAGGCTGGTGGACGAGCTCAATATTCCCACACTTGTTGCTTTTTCCCTGTTGTTTTCAGCCAAGTAACGCAGAGAACCCACGGATACAAGAGAGTAAGAAGCTGCCAGAGCAATCTGAACGGGAAGAAAGAAAAGGAAATTTGGAACCAAAGTAAATGTTAGAAATACAAAGATGCTCAGAGTTATGCCAAATGCCACAAATCTCTCAGCAATGCCAGAGTCCAGCTTATTCATAATTATAAACTGGGAAACTGTGTTCACCAGATATATAACTCCTATCCAGGCAGGATTTGCCCCGAGAGTCATCAGATAAAGCGGGAATATTATCCATATCGCGTTGGCCCCCAGATTACGCAGAAAGTTGGCTATATATATATGGGAATTTCGTCTTACAATATTCAGCGGGAAAATGGGCGTATTTATTATCTCAAATTTAATATCTGGAAGATTTATAGAAACAAAGAAAGCTATTAAAAATAATAACGAACTTGTGATAAAAACAAGTTTATATGCAAATTCTTCATGAAAATATCCTCTTCCAAACTGAGCAACAGCACCAGAAATCAGACTTCCAAAAGCCCAGCCCAGAGACCCATATGATGAGAAGTTGCCAAGTTTTCCTCCTGTGTCATATGTGTAGGCTGTGAGTGCCGGGATAAAAATTCCCATTGAAAAACCTGCAAAAAAGCGCACTGTGAACAGAATTAAAGCAGAATCTGCAAAAACCTGAAGGAAGTAAAATAGAGTGGCAAGGGCAAGGCCAATAGAAACAAGTTTCTTTCTGCTGCTATAGTCTGAGATTCTTCCAAAGTGATATGAGGAGACGAAAATTGCTATACCATAGGCAAAACCTATTATACCTATTCCAATACGATTTACATTAATCAGCTCTGAATAGTTTGGCATAAATATTGCTGAAGCCATAGCTCCAGAAAATGCAAGAAATATTATTGCATTTGTTCTCTCGGGCATAATCTGGCATAACAAAATTAACCTTAAGAAAACCCTGCTTAAAGAGAAAAATCACTGTTCCTCATTCCAAGATAAAAATGGCTAATCACTCACTTACATTAATATTGAAAACCCAGCTTTCTTTCGGCACAGCTATAGCTACATCATAGCTTCCACTTCTAAGGTTTTTAACAGTTACTTCTGTTATCACCTTTCCAACACACTGGACACATATTTTATTCTGTCTGACAGAAACAAGATTTAGATTTATTCCTTTATAAATTTTAAGTGTTCCAGTTATATCATAGCAGGATGTTGATGTATAAATCTTAACTATTGCAGTGATACTGTATTTACCTGTTGATATCTTCGGGACATTAAATCTGCCAGTAGTACAGTCTGATGATAATTTTTTAATAGTAAAAGTAAGGCCAATTCCACCTCTATTTATAACAGTACAACCCTGTGATATTGCACCGGCAATAACAGAGATAGAAATGAGCAATCAGAAAAAGAGAAGCTCCTCTCTTAATTAATATATACCTCTCCATATATTAATTATGTCAGCCATTAATAGATATCAATTACCATCAATGAAATCCTCCACCATCTGTCTGGCTATGTCATCATTATACTGCCAAGGAGGAGATTTCATGAAATATGCTGAAGGTGCAGCAAGTGCCCCGGACACACCTCTGTCCATAGCCAATTTGGCACATCTTACAGCGTCTATTACAACACCTGCGCTGTTTGGAGAATCCCACACTTCAAGCTTGAATTCAATATTCAATGGAACACCTCCAAAGCTCTCGCCTTCAAGACGAATATATGCCCATTTTCTATCAGTTAGCCATGCTACATAATCACTAGGCCCTATATGTACATTATCGTCACCCATATTATAGTCCAGCATTGACGTTACTGCAGTTGTTTTTGAAATCTTTTTACTTTCAAGACGCTCCCTCTCAAGCATATTATAAAAGTCAGTATTACCACCAACATTGAGCTGGGAAGTTCTACGTAGCTTAACACCCCTATCTCTAAAAAGCCTTGTTAAAACTCTATGAGTTATTGTTGCTCCCACCTGGGATTTAATGTCATCACCTATTATTGGAACATTTGCATCTTCAAACTTTTTTCTCCATTTTTCATTTTTTGCTATAAAAACCGGGATACAGTTTACAAAAGCACAACCTGCTTTCATAGCTTCTTCGGCATAAAAGCAGGCAGCTTTTTCACTACCCACAGGCAGATAATTGATAACTACATCAGCCCTACTTTCCTCAAGAACCTCAGTTATATTGACAGGTTTTTCAGGAGATATATCAATAATTTTTGAAAGATATTTGCCTATCCCGTCAAATAATTCACCTTTCTGCACTTCAACGTCCATTTTTGGGACATCTGAAAATTTTATAGTATTATTCGGCTTTGTAAAGATTGCTTCGCCTAAATCTTTACCAACCTTATTTTTGTTAACATCGAAAGCAGCAACAAATTCAACATCCCCAATATGATAACCGTCGATATTTGCATGCATAATACCAGGAATAAACTCATCTTCCCTCACATCTTTATAGAATTCAACACCTTGTACAAGGGATGAGGCACAGTTTCCGGCACCTATTATTGCAACTCTAACTTTACTCATGTAACCTTTTTATATTTCATTGCTATAAATATCTTATGGCGGTGAACTACCCACGACTAAAGTCGTTGGTTTTCTGCGATGTTTATCATAAAACAATACAAATGAAAAGACTTGAAAAGAGAACAACACGTGAGATATTGTGGATTTATATTCTGAAGCTTCTCATAGGATGAAAGTGAACCATAGTTAATTGTTAGCGAAATATTCATATATAACTGTCACACATATGTGTTGGGTAGTTCAGGTATTCCTTGAACAGTTGGTCGTTCTATCAGCTTCGACAGATGATAGAATACAAGTCTAAGCTGCTCGGAATACTTATGTCTATATTGGTCCAGAATATACTAGCCAAGAGTGTTCAAGATGTGGGCTGATAGACAGCAGGAATGGCAAAGTATTTAAGTGTCCCACTGTGACCACGTTGAATATGCTGACGTAAATGCTGTTTAGATAATGAAGGCTAAATTTAGCTTATTTCTCATAGTATTTTTGATTATGGGACAGCCTCTTTAGTCGTGGGAGTATGTCAGTAAACAATCTCTCCCAGATTCACTCTCATTAAGTCTTCACTCAGGAATGAGTTCTTAAATATTTCCCTGGCTTCCTCCAGAAGGGGAGTGGCATTCTTATATCTTGGAGAAATATGAGTGAGAAAAAGCGCCTTTGCTCCACCTTTCTTCGCTGTATCTGCCGCCTCTATAGAGGTTGAATGTAGAGCTTCTATAGCATTTCTCTGGAGCTTTCCTGAAAACGTAGAATCGTGGATGAGGACTGCACCTCTGCACCTTCGCACTATTTCTTCTAGTGGTCTTGTGTCTCCAGTATAAAGTACTTTAAAACCTTCTCTTGGTTTTCCCAGCACCATCTCAGGTGTAATTACTTTACCATTAAACTCAACTGGTTCCCCATTCTGGAGCTTCTTATATAGGGGGCCAGGGGGGATTCCAAATTCCTCTGCTTTCTTTCTCAGAAACCTTCTGTCCTTCTTTTCTCTGAAAAATATTCCAAAAGCTGTAACCGAGTGCTCAACTTTAAAGGCTTCAATTTCATAATTTTTTCCCTCAGCTATAACTGTCTCCTCAATCTCATTAACCTTAATTTCAAAGTTTTTCTCATAGTAACCCATAGACAAAATATTTTCCATTAGACCATCTATCCCCTCTGGTCCAAAAATTTCAAGAGGTTGGTCTCTACCAGAGAAACTCATAGTTTGGATCAGCCCAGGTAACCCGAGAAAATGGTCACCATGCAGATGAGTTATAAAAATTCTTGAAATGTGCATATAGTTCACCTTTGCTCTTATCAACTGCCTCTGTGTACCCTCACCACAATCCAGCAGGATAACCTCACCCTCATTTAGCAGAGCAATAGCGGGGTGGTTTCTATACTTTGTTGGCATTGCTGCAGAAGTTCCAAGGAATACTATTTCCATTTTTTCATCACCATTATAACTCTTGTAAGGCTTCTATGCACTCTCAAATAATGCTTCTCCACAACCTTAAATCCTTCCAAATTCTCAAGCTCGTCTCCAAGAGGAATAATAAAGCAGGCATAGCGCTGTGGCTTTAACATTTTATATATCTTATCAATAGCTCTATTATAAAGTTCCTCTTTTTTAAGTCCTCTAGTACTGGATGAGATTCCATAGGGGGGGTCTGAAACTATAGCATGGAAATATTCATTATAGTCTTCCAGTTTAAGTATATCCTTAACCCCAAGGTTAAAATCATCTATACCAGCATATTTAAGGTTCCTCTCTGCCCCTCTTATAGCTTTGTCATCTATATCAAAACCATAAACTTTAGCACCTATGAGACCTGCTTCAATTAAAAAGCCTCCTCCTCCACAGAAGGGGTCACACAGAAACTCTCCTGCCTTAATTCCCGTAAGGTTTACAATGGTCCGACTCAGTCTTGGATGCATTGCCCCAGGTCTATAATAAGGTCTAAGATGTGCCCTTCTTTTTTCAAATTCACCTCTGGGTACAGAGGCAAGATGTTCACTCAGATAAAACTTTTTCCCTGCTATACCAATAAAGAGGTTTTCATGCTTTTTCAGATCAACTTTCTTACCATAATCTGCTATTCTCCCGCCGATATATCTCTCAAGATAGCTCGCCTTAACCCTGACATTACCTACCCTCCATATTCTCACACAGAAACTTCCTTTAAATTTATAGTTATAATTCTGCTCCTCTATTTCATCATAGTCGCAGAAAAAAAGAAGCCTTCCAATACTATGAGTTAGAGCAAGTTTTTCAGTCAAATTTCTGATATCTTCTATCTCTGCTTCTGCCTCAATAACAAGTACCTGCTGCTCAATCTCCACAATAGAGTAACATATACCCTGAGCTTTAAGGAGAGCCTCCACCTCTGATTGAGGAAGAGTTGGATGCTCACCGGAAAGGAAAAAGAGGAACTTCATAGTTTAGATTTTCGCTGGTGGTATATTAAGAGTTTTGGGGAAATAACCCAACCGTGTCGTTTTTAATCGTGAAGAATTTATCTTTGGTCATGAAATTCAAAGGGTACCTTATTGCTGGCTTTTCTGGTGGGCTGATTTCCAGCGTTTTTATTATATTTTTTCTGATGTATCATCCAATTCCCCTTGCAGGAGGAAATTCTGCATTTTTATACATAAATGGTAGCAGGATACATGTCAGTGGATTAAGTGATAAAAATGTAAATCTTTACATAATCAACGGACAGGACATGAGAAATGAAATAATTCCAAAGATTTTTAAGGAAACTCTTCCAAGTGTTGTGCATATAATATCTACTATCAAAAATACAAGTATTCATCCATTTCCTATTAATAGTTCCGGTTCAGGGATAATTCTTACCAGTAACGGTTATATCCTTACAAATAATCATGTAATAATAAGTCCAACTAAACCTACTGTTGTGCTCTACAACGGTAAGGAGTATAAGGCTAATTTGATTGGAAGAGACCCCATAACTGATATCGCTATAATCAAGATTCCAGCCACAAATCTAAAGCCAGCACATCTGGGTAACTCTTCAAAAATACAGGTAGGTGTGACTGCAATAGCTATAGGCAATCCCTTCAGATTTACAGACACCCTGACAGTCGGAGTTATAAGTGCCCTAAATAGAAGTTTTAGTACAAATGGAGGTTATGTTATCCATGACGCAATTCAAACTGATGCTGCTATTAACCCTGGAAATAGCGGTGGTCCTCTTCTCAACCTTAAAGGAGAAGTTATAGGTGTAAATACTGCAATTTTCTCAACAACAGCTGCTTTTGAGGGCATAGGGCTTGCTATCCCAATTAATAATGCTGAAAAGGTTGCTCAGGACATTATAAAGATAGGCAGAGTTCCTAGGGCATGGATGGGAATAACAGGAGAAGATTTTACACATAAGCTTGATGAGAATGTCAGTGTAAAGACAGGTGCACTCGTTGTGTCAGTTGACCCGAGAGGGCCTTCTTATGGTATTCTCAGGGGAAACAAAGGCATCTTTGGCAAGAAAAACTTTACACTTGGCGATATTATTGTTGGGATAGATGGCAGAAAAATCAGTGATATGGACGATGTCATACAAGCTGTGCTGAGCCACAAAATTGGAAATAAAATAAAAGTGAAGTTCCTCAGAGAAGGTAAATTATATGTAGCCGAAATTACCTTGGGTGAAAGACCCAAGAATCTATAGCTACTCCTTTATAAACCTGTGCCTGAATTTTTCAAGAAATGTGTAAGTTGCAGTACCTTTACCATAGTGGAAGAATTCTATCACATCTTCCTTTTTATCAATATCAAGAGAAACATAAAATGAGTCATATATATAATACCTCAACCCTCTTCTTTCAGCCATATTTATTATGTCAGGAAAAGTCGTGCTGCTGAAGTGTTCGGATAACAAATCAGGTGGCCTCTTGTAAATTATTCCCACACCACCCTTTCTTGCAGGTGAGATAATAAGCATATGCTTTCTTCCCAGGCTGATGATATCCTCAATATGCCTCCTATTGATGAGAGGAGTATCAGCAGGAACAAAAACTGTTGCTTCGGCTCCATGCTCAAGCGCATATTTTTTACCTTCTTCTACCGCCTGAGTTAAGCCCTGACTCTTTTCTTCCTTCAGGATATGGCAGCCCTTAACTTCAATATCCGCAGATGTGATTATCAGAGGCACCACCAGACCGTTGAGAGCATTCAATACATCACTGAGCATGGCTTTTACCAGCCCTGATCTCTCCTCTCTATTCAGATAGGGCGAGAGTCTTGTCTTAGATTTACCCGGTTCCTTCACCGGAATTAGAGCGAATATAATCATATATAGATTTTACCCATTCTCAGGTTAAAAAAGATTTTGGCTGATAAGCTTTATTAACATCCTAGCCTAAACTTTAGTATGGAATATCTTATTGTGAACAGAACCAAAAAAAACGATATAGCCAGAGCAAAAGTGACAGGAAGTTTCTTTTCACGTGCTCTGGGTCTGATGTTCAGAAGAAATCTGAAGGAAGATGAGGGGCTTCTTATTGAATTTCCAGCCTGGATGAAAAAACCAAGCCTGCACTCCTTCTTTATGTTCTTTCCTATTGATGTAATATTTATAAACAAAAATTTAAAGGTGGTAGAGAAAGGCCTACTTAAACCTTGGAAGCTGTATACCCCTGCTCATGAGAGCAATTATGTTCTCGAATTGCATGAGGGGAAAGCTATAAAAGTAGAAGTCGGTGATGTAATGGAATTCAGGAAGCTCTGAACTTCTTCAAAAGAAATTCATAAAAGGGCTTATCTTCTTTTCTACTGAGCTTCTCCACAATTAACTCTGGTGTGGATTTTGCAGGTTTACCCAGTATAGGATTTCTCGAAACAATAAGATTGAGATTCTCATCAAGGCCTGAAGCTTCTATTCCATCAATCCTCGCCTTACCTTTTACAACTTCCATGAGTTCCTCGCCAAGATGAGTTACCATAACAAGAAGAATATCCTTCCTTGGAGCAAACCACTCGATAAATGCACTGAGCACTCTAGCAGCAGCCCCTGGCTCTGTAACTGATTCAAGCTCATCAGCAAGAATCAGGCTCTTCTCACTCTTCTCAGCCATATCAGAGAAAAACCTCAGGAGTGTCTCAAAGGCCCCGGCACTAACTGTTCCCTGAGGCTTAGCAAAGTAGTAAATCTTTTCGAGAATAGAGAACTCTGCCTTTTCTGCAAGAACTGGCAGACCGCTCTGGGCAGCAATCTGTACCTGTGCTATAGTTTCTAAAAGTGTTGTTTTTCCTCCCGAGTTTGCTCCTGTGATTATAGCAATTCTCTCTCCTCCACTTCCTTCGAGCTTTATGCTGGATATACCTACAGAATAGCTCACGGGTTCTGCTTTTCCTTCAAGGGCAAGACCAAGATGCATTGCATCTATAAATGTTAAAGAAGGACTTTCCGAAACCTTTGGCAGAGTTGCTTTATACTTCAATGCAAAGCTTCCTATAGCAAGGTAGAAATCCAGCTCGAGAACTGCATTCACATTACTCTCCACCTCCTTCATATAACTTTCTATTTCAGAGGCAGCATCCCGGGCTGCTCTGAACTCCCTCCTTGTAGCCTCTGCCTCAAGCCATGCAGAAGTTTCCTGTAATTTTTCTTCTAAAATCTCCAGAGGATATCCATAGCTAAATAATCCTGAAAACATTATTCTTTCTTTCTCAAGGCACAGGCTATTTGCAACCTCAACTTCAGATTTCTCAGCTACATCCTTAATTATTTCCTTTACCTTCTCAGGAATAGCCTCATAGGCACCACCAGCCTGAAACCCTGAAAGAAGCTTCAGCACCTCTCTGCCCTTTAACGCTACTGCTCCCTCAACTCTCTCTTCAATCTCTCTATTTGCAAGTCTCAAACGCTCATCAACCTCCTGATTTAACCTATCTCTCGCCTCAGAAAATACCTTTACCTGATTGCTATCCAGACTTTCAAGAATTGAAATTATCTTTTCCAGAACTTCAGATTTCATTAGCTCTATATCAAGCTCTTTTATATTCAACCCCTCAATGAGTTCAGCAATTTTCTTAATAGCCTTGATTGAATCCAGATTCTCTGTTATACCCTTAATTACAATCTCTGGTAGAACCTCACTTTCATTAAATTCATAAAATGTGAGAAAATTGCCTGATAGCAGGTTCACAGTAACTCCTATATCACCCTGTATATACCTCACAAGCTCGTAGTTCCTCAGATACTTAAAATCCTCTGGGCTTTCTATTAGAAATATCTCAATAAAGCTACTGTATTTGTCTTTTAGCTGATTATAAAGCTCCTTATCTTCAACAGCTATCACCTGAGAAGCAATTCTACCCTCTGATTTTTTCTGGAATGGCTTAATCATTCTAAGAGCTTCTTTAGTCTCTGTAACTCTATCTCCCAGAGATGAGACAAGGCTCATCGCAACCCTTACTGTGACATGCCTTCTCTCTATTTCTTCTCTATGTCTGACTGGAGCAAATAAACCAACTTTTGTTTTTGCATAGGGCGTGACAGCCTCCTCTTTAATTGCATTAAGAATTGCAGAATAGATTTCTCTTGCCTTTGGATTGCCAAAAATGTCAACATAATCGAAGTTAAGGGCTTCAGAATAAATCTCTCTTGCTATTTCCTGCATTCTGGAGGTTTTAATATCAGAGTAAAATAATTCAGTGAAATTAAGACTTTTAAGCTCTTTCAATGCCCTCTCTTCACTGCCATAAGCATTGATAATCTCCTTCTCCAAGTGTTCTCCAACTCCTTTAATATTCTTCAGAATTCCCATATCAATACTCCCATGGAAAAATTGGGTCAAAGTAGTCTGCCAGAAATTTAATATCTATTCTCTCAAAAATTTCACCACAAGTATATATATCATAGTTTTTACTGATAGCTGCCAAAATATGCTTCGGGATACCCTCCTTTACTACGTGTTCAAGACATTTTTCAGCACTGGAAAATTTTCTCGTTACATATACTGCCCATCTGTCGTCTTTAATGAATGGCATACACAGTGCCCTTCCACCACTTCTATACTTCTCAAGAAATCTATTTTCATGGACGCTTGCAACACCAGGACCAATGTGAAGCTTTGCTTCAGGTATCTTCAGAGATTCCAGTTCGAACAGTATTGTAATTTCTTTCTCTACATTATAGCTTCCACCCAGCAGACTGAATCCGTAAAGCTTCAGTTGTTTCGAGAGATTTTTAAGTGTTTTTTTCACCTGTGGATAGAGTATATCATCAATTACCACGGGTGACTGAAAGCTCAGAGCAATGATTTCCGAACCTCTTTCTCTAAATTTTACTACAATAGATTCCTTCTCAATCTTCCTTTCTTCGGGAAAAAAGAACCTTTCATCTGGACTTTTCAAGTATTCTCTGCTGGCATGAATAAAGAGAGCAAGTTTTTGTCTGGATATAGCACTTGCCACATTCCTATTCGTATCTACAGGATCAATGAAAATAAGAGCATCTCCTATGAATTTTTTCACTTTTTCCTTATCAATATTTCCAAAGTCGAGAACCTCACCGAATTTCATTTTTGAGACATGCTCTATAAGACCTTCAAAACTACCAAATTTTATTATGAGGAGCTCGCAGAGATAGCCTGAGAAACCTTCAACCCTAGCCTCTGCACCATAAACACCTATACCTCTCAGAAACTGCTTGAAAAGTCTGACATCATTTTCCTTACCCTCTATTCTTTTTATGACAAAATCATGATGAAAGGGTGTTCTGTCAACTGCACTCAGCATTGAAGAGGGCGAACTTATGGCATAACAGGGGACAATTTCTATATCAAAACCCATATAGGCTCCTCGAATATATGGATGTTCAGCATAGTGTTTTTCACTATACTCCAGAACCTGCCTCCCAATATGTGTTACAATCTCTTCCATCTTAGCTTTTGAATATTCCTCTGGAAAGAAAATAAAGAAGTCAATGTCCTTATCCCTAAGCCATGTATCCCTTGCCGAGGAGCCCAGAAGCCTTACATAGAGCCTTTCATCATAACCCCTTGCTTTACTCTTTATCTTTTCTCTTAACTCTTCAACCAAAGCTTTTAGCTGCTGCTTCTCCTCTATGGCTGGCACTATTTTTTTAAGCACCCTATTCATGGGCTTATATGTTTCTTCAAAGATTAAAAGTTTAACCCATGGATGAGTAATACAGCCAACATCCGCTCACCATCATAATAGCATTGTGTGGTGAAATACCAGATTTTATAAATCAGATTACTCTTGTTACTTTACATATGTAAACATAAAGTTTACAAAGGTAAAGTATGGTGACACAAAAACAGGTTTCAATTCTGAGGAGGCTATACAGGCATGCAAGAAGCCTCAAAGTTTACTCTACCACTCTCAAGCAGGAGGCTCTTGCCAGAGAGCTTGGCATAAGCAGGCAGGCACTCAGTTCTCATTTAAGAGAACTCAGAGAGCAGGGATATCTGCGCACAGGCAGGGGCTTTATAGATATAACAGATAAGGCTCTTGTAGAGATTGGCAAGGCTGGAGACGAAGCCTTTGTTCTAATCAGAGTTAAACCGTCCTCACGGGAGAAAATCTTTGAAGAAATTAAAAAGTTGAATTCAGAGAGGATGTATAGAGTTACAGGAAGTTTTGATATTATTACAGTGGTGGATGTTGAAAAGCTTAAAGAATTTCTCGATGGAGTTGAAAGACAGGAAGGTATAGAGGTTATCTCCTCACATGTTGTTATAGAAATGCATCAGGTGTGATTATGGGAAAGATAACTATAAATGAAAAGTACTGCAAGGGATGCAACATATGTATAGAGTACTGCCCAATGAAAATCTTTGAACAGGGTGAGGAACCAAACCAGAGAGGTTACTTCGTGCCGGAAATTGTTCACCAGAAAAGATGCACAAAACTTATGGTAAGCAAGCATCTAAAAAGGAATGTGTGTGGCCTATGTCAGGAGATGTGCCCTGACTTTGCCATTGAGATTGATATATATGCCGAGGAGGATAACAATACATGCCAATCACTCACTGCTAAAGCAAGGGGGCTTGTTCCATGAGGTATAAGGATAACAGGTTGATTAGGAGACATTGAAAGATGCAGAAGTTATTGGTAGAGTTAAAGAACACATCAGGGGATGCTCCTCAAGTCCCCTGTTCTGTAAGTGGAGCATTAAACAGAGACAAAAGTCTCAGTGTGCCCTACATAGTACTGGCTGATAACAGCTCCGATGAGGACATACACTCTGGCAAGAGTAGACAGGACTTGAAAGTTCCTGTGTTAAACATGCATAAGAGACCAATATTTAAAAAGATGTGAAAAGGGGAATTCTTCCCACCTCTGAAAGAGGTGGGTTTCTTTGCCCAGATTATCATGAGTTAGCACTAACAAGAATGAATAACAGAAATTCGCAACCCAATAGAAAAGGTTTCAAACCTTCTATAAGAAGAAAGAGGTATAGGTTACAACCAAATGATTCAGTAAAATATATTAAATCTCTATGTAAAGTAAAAGGTGTCATTCTTATGGGAAATATGTGGTCTTAGAAGATAAAATAGGGGAAATCTTAGATATTAATGTTAAGACAGCGGAGTTATTAAAATATGGGAAAGGAATACAATTTTAAAAGAGGTGAAATAGGGCAATCTCTCCATTCTCTTAATAGAGATGGGTTCATTGCTCAAATATTATGAAGGGCAAGCTGTTTCTTCAGGGTAATATTGCATGTGCTGAAGGCGCCATTGCCGCAGGAATGCGTTTTTTTGCAGGCTATCCCATAACACCGAGCACTGAAGTGGCTGAATGGCTGGCAAAGAGACTTCCAAAGCTCAATTGTATTTACCAGCAGATGGAGGATGAAATAGCCAGTATTTCAGCAATAATAGGGGCAAGATGGGCTGGAACCAAATCTATGACTGCCACATCTGGCCCTGGGTTTTCACTTATGATGGAAAACCTTGGCTATGCTGCAATGACTGAAACCCCCATAGTAGTTGTGAATGTGCAGAGAAGCGGTCCAAGTACAGGGCAGCCAACCCTGACAGCCTCCGGTGATATTCTCCAAGCTATGCATGGTTCTCATGGTGACTATGAGGTTATACTACTCTCTCCTAACTCTGTCCAGGAGATGTTTGACCTGACTGTCGAGGCATTCAACCTAAGTGAGCGCTATAGAGTACCTGTGCTCCTTATGAGTGACGAGGTTGTAGGACACATGCGTGAAAATGTTTATCTGCCTGAGAAGGTTGAGAGCTATGACGCACCGCTCAGTGAAAAAGGTATTGACTACTTTAAAGCTGACCCTGAGACCCTTGTACCAGAAATGCAAGTTTTTGGGAAAGGCTACAATGTACATGTCACAGGTTTAACACATGACGAAAGAGGTTATCCAAATACAAACGAGCAGGACGTTCATTCAAAGCTTGTTAGAAGATTATGTAAGAAAATTATAGACAATGCTGAGGAAATTGTGAATTATGAACTTAGCTATGGTGAAGATGCCGATGCTATAGTTATAGTCTATGGCGCTGTTTCAAGGTCTGCTATGGAAACTGTTCTGAAGCTGAGAAAGAAAGGAAGAAAAGTTGGTCTTCTTAGGCTTATAACTCTCAATCCTCTACCAGAGAAGCTTATAAGAAAGCTCACACGTCACGCAATACCCATAGTTATTGAGATGAATCTTGGGCAGATAAAGAAAGAGATTGAAAGAATTTCTAAAAGAAAGATTTACTTCTATGGGAAAATAGGTGGTGAACTTCCTTCTCCAGAGGAGATTGAAGAATTTATGATGAGAGTGATGAAATGGTAGTCCACCCTTCTATTACTTTTCTTAGAGAAGAAAGACTTCCACATATTCTATGTGAAGGCTGTGGAATAGGTACAATAGTCAATGCTCTCCTCGAGGCAATATCAGAGCTTGAAGTGGATAGAGAGAAGCTTGTTTTTGTCTCGGGTATAGGCTGCTCCTCAAGAGTTCCTGGATATCTGAAGTTTGATTCACTGCACACCACCCATGGAAGAGCACTTGCCTTTGCCACCGGTTTAAAGCTGGCAAATCCCGAGCTTGAAGTTATTGTTATAACAGGTGATGGCGATATGGCAAGTATAGGTGGAAATCACTTTCTCCATGCTGCAAGGCGCAATATAGACATTTTAACCATCTGTGTAAATAATCATACCTATGGTATGACAGGTGGCCAGGCATCACCGACAACACCAAGAAAATGGAAAAGCACCACCACACCTTATGGAGCTATTGAACCGCCTATGGATATATCAAAAGTTGCAGAGGCTGCAGGAGCAAACTATGTGGCAAGGTGGAGTACCGCATCACCCCTGCAGATTAAAGAAGCTATAAATAAGGCTTTCCAGAAGGAGGGCTTTCGCCTTGTTGAGGTTTTATCTCAGTGTCCAACTGCCTTTGGCAGGAGAAATAAGCTCAGGACTGCTATTGATATGCTAAAATGGTATAAAGACCATACAATTTCAATTGAAAAAGCAGAGAAACTTGGAGAGAAGGGTGAAGACCTCTCAGCTTTTGTTGTGGTGGGAGAGCTGGTTGACAGGAACGAACCTGGGCTGTGCCGACTCTATGGTCTTACTGAGAAAAAGGAAGAAGAGGAGAAAAAAATAGAGAAAAGGATGAAGAAGAGAGATGGAATAAAGATTGATAAAGAAAAAATTCTCCGGCTACTGGAGAAACTATCCTCACCCAGAGTTAGAGCTCTGATGGAGGAGGGAGAGATAGAAAAGGCGGAAAATCTCTTAAAGGGGGAAGATGAAAAATGAGGAGAGAAATACGCTTTGGTGGCTTTGGTGGTCAGGGTATTGTCACAGCAGGTATAATTCTTGCAAGGGCTGCAGCTCTCTATGAAAATATGAATGCACTCCAAACTCAGAGTTATGGTCCAGAAGCCAGAGGAGGCGCCTCGAAGTCTGAAGTGATTATAAGCGATAGCGAGATTTACTACCCCAAAGTTAAGAAACCTGAGATTTTTGTATGTATGAGTCAGCAGGCTTTAGAGAAGTATTTTAAGGACTTCTCTGGTATTCTCATATATGATAGCTCTCTTATCAAAAATGTATCCATGGAAGTAAAAGCCTATAGTATTCCTGCCACAATGCTTGCAATGAAGAAACTTGGTAAAACAATATTTGCAAATATTATAATGCTTGGTGCCCTTGTAGAAACAACTAAAATTATAGGCAGAGAAGCCCTGAAGAGCGCAGTCCTTGAAAGTGTACCCAGAGGCACTGAGGATTTGAATATGAAGGCATTGAAAATAGGGTTTGAAGAAGGTAAAAAAGCTCTGGAGATTAAAAACGGAAATTCTCGAAAAGATTGCTGATAAACGTGAGACCTGACATAACCCCACGACTTTAGAGGCTGTCCGACAATTACTCTCAGTTATATAAAGACTGCTTATTTTAGACAATAAAGGCTAAATTTAGCTTATTTCCCGTAGTATTTTTCGGGACAGCCTCTTTAGTAGTGGGAGTATGTCAGTGCCGTTCATTTGGCTTTCACTATGAAACCTCTAGCGATAATATATATTTCAGCACTTCTACTCCTGCTTGCCTTAGGCTTTGAAGATTTCACATAACGAAATCTTTTATTTACTTCTGCTCTTAAATCTTCTATACTCTCACCCTGAAAAACTTTAAATAGGAGGTTCCCACCAGGCCTCAAAAGTTTATCTGATATTCCAATTACATTCTCACACAGTTCAATACTTTTAAAGTGGTCTATGTTCCATACTCCTGAAATATCTGGGGATGCATCACTTATAACAACATCAGCAATAGGAACAATCCTCTTTATTTCTTCTATCGTATCCTCCCTTGTGAAATCACCCTGAATCTCTGTGACATTTTCACATCTAAGAGATTTCATACGACTAATATCAACAGCAACAATCTTACCTTCTTCACCAACAATCTCCCTTGCTACCTGAGTCCAGCCTCCTGGTGCAGAACCCAGCTCCACAACATTGTAACCCTTCTTAATAATTCTAAACTTTTTGTTGAGCTGCTTTAATTTGTAGCTTGCTCTTGAACGGTATTCTTCATCCTTTGCCTTTTTGTAATAGTAATCTCTTTTCTTGTCTCTCATCCAGCGTTTTCCCATGACGTTTTACAGAAAAGTACCTTTAACTATATTTTTTATGACAAACATAGCGGAAAACCAACGACTTTAGCCGTTGGATGAATGCGATAATATAATTAAATATCTCTAATTTATTTTTAATTGTATAATTAATCTTAAATTTTAATTTAATGATAAAAACAAATACAAAGTTTATATCCTTCTAAAAACAACAAGGATATTATGAATAAGATAGACACGTTAATGCTGCCATAAATATATTACACAGAGTATTGAAAAAAGTAGGGTTGGGATACATCGATTTGATGCCTGTTCGAGGTCTAGCACAAGATACATCTATGGCTCAGAAAGCCCATGATTTTAGTCGTGGGTAGTTCACGTTAAAGTGTTAATTAATAATGGATATAATATGGAAGAAAAGCTTATTCATATGGGATGTATGATTTACAATAGATTTCCAGACTACGAAATATCAGCAAAGGCTGTACTCGGAGCTATTGGAATTAAAGCAAAAGATATGCATAACTTTGCCTGTTGTTCCTCAACAATAGTCCCCAGCTTCAGTGATGAGTGGATTTATCTTGCTTCATACAATCTGGCTCTGGCTGAAAAGGAAGGTTTAAATATTGTTACTCTGTGTGGTACCTGCACAGCAACTTTCAAGAGAGCAAACTATGAACTTGTAAGGGATGAGTCTCTTCTAAAAAAGGTTAACTCCCGCCTTGAAGAGGTTGGCTTAAGCTACAGCGGAAAGACAGAGGTTAAGCATATTCTTGAAGTTCTTGTTGAGAAACTTGATGAGCTTAAAGCTGTTATTAAAAACAGGCTCGACCTCAGGGTTGCTCTTCAGCATCCATGCAATGTTTTCAGACCAGATTATATAGCAAAGTTTGACAACCCTCTTGAACCTGAGGCTATGAGGAAGATTCTCAGACTTACAGGAGTAGAGATTGTTGATTACCATGAAGAATATCAGTGCTGTGGCTCAACCATAACAATGGTGGATGAAAGTCTCGGGGCACGGGCAGGAGCAGAGAAGCTTATATCTGCCAATAAAGCAGGTGCAGAGTTCATATGCGTGGCATGTGGCAACTGTGCCTTTCTATTCGATAAGAAGCTGGATGAAATAAAAAAGGTTGAACCAGAGGTAAATATAAAAACTATTTTTATAACCCAGATTCTTGCCCTTGCTCTTAGAATTGAGAATAAAGCAGCCCTGGATATAAGAGGTGTCGAAGTTGAATGAACTCCCTCCAAACTGCCTCAAATGTGGAAAGTGCAAAGAAATGTGTATAGTCGAGAAGCTCAGGCACGAGGTTAAATTTTCTGTTCTAGAGCGGAAAAATAGCTTTCTCTGTGCTTCCTGCTGGAGATGTATGGAAGTATGCCCTGCAGGTATTGATATCTACAATTTAATGATGGAAGCCAGAAGAAACAAACAGCTACCGGAGAGCTTCGAAATGAGTATAAAGAATATTCTCGATACTGGCTACTCAATGCCCATGCATGGCATAGCTTCAATTAGAGAAATGTATGGCCTTGCTCCACTGGAACATCCTTCAAGCAAGATTATATGTACACTTCTGAAAGAAGTTAAAGACAGGCTGAAGAAGGCTTAACCTGATATAACAGGGGAAATCATAGTATCCAGAAAGGTGTAGGTGGACTACCCACGACTAAAGAGGCTGTCCGACATGTCGACGTGTATCTCTAATTCCTAACATTATTTTACAGACTCTGCTATTTTCTCCATATATTTTTTAGATAACTGGGAAGTAAGTACAAACACCATATTGTTTGAAGTCCAGCTTAGCACGCTGACGCTGCTGCCCTTGATGGTGTTGACAGAAGAATAGTAGTAACCTTTGTTACCATTGATATTGACTACCTCTGCACTATGGATGGGGAGGGGTTTTGTCCCCTTATTCTCTGAGAAATGTAGTGGGAACTTGCTGCCCGCTTTCTTATATATAATGGCAACAATCTTATCAAAAACTATTGCATTGCTGAATTTATATCCCTCTGGCAGATAGCCTGGAGTGAGTATAGTAAAATTCACCTTTTTCTGGGCTTCCCGCAGAGTTATATTCTCAGGCTTCTTCAGAGTGAGCGTCACAGAGCCTCCTACATTCACGACGTTTTTCACGACTTTGGCGCCCTTGGGTATAATATATTGAAAGTAGCTGTCTGGTACATTCTTGTTGAACTCGAGGTTTTCATATAACACAGTGGTCTGTATAGTCTCGTTTAAGTATTTCATTTCTGTTTCAACCTTCACTGGCACCCAGTATTTCTGGTCAACCCAGAGCTTCTCTGTAATTAATGATTTTTCAGTTTTATTTTTTGGCACTAATTCGAGAATGTATGTATCCCTGCCAGCTATTTTTCCTGTGCCAAGAAGCTTGATATTGAATCTCTCCATCATGTTCTTTATTATTGCCTCAAAGCCTATCCTGGATTTTTCGAACTTGGGGAGTTTCGTAATCAGGACTTCGTTTTTCTCAGGGAGATAAGTCCACATAGTAGTACCATTGGATACAAACGTCACAACGCCTGTCTCTCTGTTTTTATACCAGAACTTGTCGGGTTTCTTTATCTTAATGTCACTTTCTGTTACTTTACTCTTACCATTAACAATAGTAGTCACAACAATAGTGGCCTGATAGTCATTTATGGCATTGGATTTCTCCTGCATTTTCTGGACTATACCTCCAGCACTCATAGAGGTCAGGCTGGTACATCCAGCTGATACGACCACAAGCACCAATACTCCAATAAAAGAAATGGTTTTATACTTTATTTTCAAACTTACGTCCCCTTAACTTTCCCATAATTTATGTCACGTTTCATCATATAAATACTTTTTTGAATATAATATGCAATGTGCTATCCTGAAACTATTTCCCCATTATTTTTATAAAGGATGCATGGCCAAACTTACCCAACAGAATATCAAGTGGATTATTCAACATAAGGAACGAGGCGAACTAAGCAGAACTGACATACTCCCACGACTAAAGGGGGTTCTACGCTACGTCAGGTTGTGTGAAAATTCATGTTTATATGGAAAACAAACAAGATATGTCCTTTAAATTAAAAATATGGCAGGAGATTCAGAAAATTTATAGTTTTCACAGAGTCTGACGTGGGCTTTCTGCTTAAAATATCGTAAGTTTTTGAAAATTATAAACTCTTGGCTATCTTTATGAATCTCTCAAGCTTCTCAGGGTCCTTCCTACCAGGGTGCGATTCCACACCAGATGAAACATCAACAGCAAATGGCTTTACAGCTTCTATAGCTTCTGCAACGTTATTCGGAGTAAGACCACCTGCAAGAATTACAGGTTTATCCAGAGAAACTACAATCTCCCTAGCAATATCCCAGTCCAGAGTCTTTCCAGACCCACCTCCTGTTTTAGAAGGTGTGTCAAGAAGTATGGCATCTACCCAGCGTTGATACCTTTTTGCCTCTTTTATGCTCTGTTCATCTTCTACATGTATAGTTTTTATAATATTGCAGGGAACATTTGTTTTTATCTCATGAATGAACTTTGGCTCCACATTGTTATGAATCTGTAAAAACTCAGGACGTAGTTTAATATACAGGTCCAGAGCTTCTTTGATACTCTGCGGCATTATAACAACCACACCAGCGGTGGTGAAGGGGAGCTCTTCAAAGATTGTAACAGCTTTTTCAGGGTCAACATTCCTTGGCGTATCCACAGGTACATCAACTATAATTCCAACATAATCTGCACCAAGTTGTGCAGCCAGTTCTATATCTTCAAGATTTGTGTTTCCACATATTTTAACTCTGGCCATGAATATGCCTCTACCAGAGTCAAGAAGTTAGCATATTAAAAGAGATTGAAATAGTTGATTTCTGGCATAACTTTATATTGCCTGTTGATAAACTTCAGATTGATTATTATGAAGCTAATCAGCAAAATTCCGGCAGTGTGTGCAAGCATAATAGAGTACAATATTGAAGATTTCTTGAGAAGCGTGAGACAGGTAGAAGGGGCAGATTTCATCGAAATAAGAGCTGACGGCCTAAAAGTAAATAGCCCAAGAGAATATCTGCCCGAGACCAAGAGGCTTCTTAACAATGTTAAAGCCCAGAGTGAACTTCCAGTACTTTTAACTGTAAGAACTGAAAAAGATGGTGGAGTTTTCACAGGTAGTGAAAGTGAAAGAGCAAGAGTTCTAATGGGATCCATGAAACTTGTTGACAGTATAGATATAGAGCTAAGAATGCAATCAGACATGCAAGATGAAATTGTTAAAGAGGCAAGGAAGAACAGGGTAGATATTATAATCTCATACCATAACTTCAACTCAACACCTGAGGTTGAAACACTTCTGAGCATTCTCGAGAAAGAAGAAAGCGAAGGAGCAACTATAGCAAAAGTTGCAGTAAGGGCTAATTCAGAAAAGGATGTCCTTGTATTATTGAATATACTACAGGCTGCAAAGGAAAGAATAAATATCCCAGTTATTGGAATTTCTCTTGGTAGAAAAGGAAGGATTTCAAGAGTGGCAGCACCTTTACTTGGTTCAATTGCCACCTATGGATATGTAAACAGAAAAACAGCGCCAGGACAGATTGAAGTTAAAAAATTGAAAGAAATTATTGAACTGATGGAACTGATGAAGTGAAATGTGCAGTGTAAATTCAAAAACAAGGGTTTTTGCAGTTATAGGTTCTCCCATTGAGCATAGTATATCACCAGAAATCCATAACTCCAGCTTTTCAGAGCTTAAGCTTAACTGTATATATGTTGCATACAGAGTTGAAAGATTATATCTTAGGGAGGCTATCGAAGGCTTCAAAGCACTAGGTTACTCAGGAGTAAATGTAACTATTCCCCACAAGATTGAGGTTATAAGATATCTTGAGGAGATTTCTCCTGAAGCCAGAATAATAGGCGCAGTAAATACAATTGTATTCAAAAATAACAGGGCTACAGGCTACAATACTGATGCCACAGGTGCTCTTCTAGCCCTGAGGGAAGCCAGAATTAAAGTTAGAAATAGCAAAGTGATAATTCTGGGCTATGGAGGAGCAGCAAGAGCTATTGCAATCACCCTTGCCATGAGAGGTAATATTGAAAGTATAGCCATAGCAGGAAGAAATGTTAAGAAAGCAGGAGCTCTGGCAGAGGATATAAAAAAGCTGGGTCTTCCTGCTCAATCCTACAGTATAACGGGCGTTGAGAATGCCATCAAAGACAGCAATATTCTCATCAATAGCACGCCTGTTGGTATGAGTCCTAAAACAGAAGAAACGCTTATAACCAGAGAAAAACTCCATTCAGAGCTTGCTGTTATGGACATTGTTTATACTCCCCTTGAAACCAGACTTCTTAAAGAGGCAAAAAAAGCAGGATGCAGAACTGTAGATGGGCTTGGAATGCTGATACAGCAGGCTGCTGAAGCTGAAAGACTCTGGCTTGGAGTTGAGCCTGATATTTCAGTTATGAGGAATGCCGCCCTGAAGGCTCTGAAGCTTTCCTAGCTTAAGACTCATATCTATCCATCTGGCTGCCGTTGTTATATAACTCAAGGAGATAATATCAGGTTTAAGCTTGGCATAGCTATTAAGATTCTCAATTGTTATTCCTCCTGAAACCTCAACTGTTACATCATGATCAGACTGATTTATCAGAAGAAGCGCATGTTCCACCTGCTCTGGAGTAAAGTTATCCAGCATAACTATGTCTGCACCGGCAATACAGGCTTTAACAGCTTCTTCGGCTGATGCCACCTCAACCTCAACTTTCTTTGTAAAGTTTTCTTTTGCTCTGGCTATGGCACCTTCAAGTTCTACAAGAACCAGATGGTTATCCTTTATAAGAATCAAATCATCAAGATGAAATCTATGGGTCAAACCCCCACCAAGTTTTACAGCCTTCTTCTCAAAGTAACCAAAGCCAGGTGTGGTCTTCCTTGTGCATGCAACCCTTACCCCATACCTATCTGCAATTTCCACAGCTCTTTTTGTTGTTGTTGCTATTCCACTCATTTTCATAAAAATATTCAGAAGAACTCTCTCAATATTGAGTATGGATTTAGCCCTGCCCGAGATTTCAAGTAAAACCTCTCCCTTTTCAAAGGCTTTTCCATCATCTCTCTTCTGGCTGAAACAAAGACCAAAGTGCTCCAGAAGCAATAATGCTTCCTCCATACCTGCAAGAACACCAGCCTCTTTTGCTAGAATCACAGCTTCAGCATCACTTTCCCCTATAATGCTATCTGTTGTAATATCGCCATAACCCAAGTCATCTCTGAGATACGACAGCAACCTTTCAATAATAATCACATCTTCCATAGTATCACAATCTTTTTATTATTCTTTAGGTATAATAAAACTATGCGTGCTCTTCTTGTCATTGATATGCTCAGGGATTTTATTTACAAAGATTGTGTTCTTCCAGTTAATGGGGCTAAGAAGTTAATACCTCCAATAAATTATAAAATCATAGAATTTAGAGAAATAAATGAGCCTATAATCTTCATATGTGATTCTCACGATGAGATGGACGAGGAGTTTGATGTGTGGGGAAAGCATGCTGTTGAAGGCACTGAAGGAGCAGAAATTATTGATGAGCTTGACAGAAGAGAATATGATATAGTCGTGACTAAAAAGAGGTTTTCTGCTTTTTACAATACAGATTTAGAAAGAATTCTCAAAGGTCTTAATGTAGATACTCTTGTAATTACAGGAGTGGTCACAGACATATGTATTCTTCACACTGCAGCTGATGCTACCATGAGAGGCTTCAAGGTGATAGTGCCTGAAAACTGTGTTGCCACAGTTGATGAGGAAAAACAGAAATGGGCTCTCAGGCATATTAAAGAGGTTCTAGATGGCAGAATTGATTAATAAGAGTCAATCATCCACGGCTAAAGCACATGGCTTGTCTCGTAAGAGACGAGAGTAACAGGTTGATTAGGAGGCATTGTAAAATATGCAGAAGTTATTGGTAGAGTTCAAGAATACATCAAGGAATGATTCTCAAGTCCCCTGCTCTGTAAGTAGAGCATTAAACAGAGAGGAAACTCTAAGTATGCCTCACATAGTACTGACCAATAACAACTCCGAAGAAGACCTACTCTCTGGCAAGAGAGGACAGGACTTGAGATTCCCTGTCATAAACATGCAACCCCAACTGATACATGATAGTGCTAGGAACATTGAGCAGGTTGAAATACCTGCTGGTTTGGATTGGATTAAGATTCTTTTTATGTTATATAATTTCAAAATTTGTGTGGTAGGGCAATTCCTTCCACCCCTGAAGGGGGTGGGTATCTTTGCCTAGATTTGACGAAGTCGGAGAGGCTCTTAGCAAAGTAATAAGTATAATGCATTCTAAAAGTATAGTTGAGCTTGATATGGTGGAAGCAGTGAATATAGATGGGAATAGTGTTTATGTCAAACTGAGACCTCCCGAAAATTGCCTCTGTCCCTATCCTTTCTTCCTTGCAGCACTTGCAGAAAAGAGAATTAAAAAGATTGAAAATGTGGATAAAGTTAGGGTAGATGTGATTCTAAAATAAACCGGACAAAAATTAACACTTTTTAAAGAAAGAGAAGAAGTTAATCCTCTGCAAACTCTTCTAGCGGAATAAAGTTCTCAATATCCTTTCCTCTTGCTTTAAAAATTTCTCTGGCAAGAATCCAGTAAATTATATTTAAGGCTTTCTTACCTTTATTGTTGGTGGGTATTATAATGTCAACACCCGAGGCAGAATTATCAGTATCACACAAAGAAACAACAGGAATCCCTATATCAGCTGCTTCTTTAAGAGCCTGCTCATCACTCCTAGGGTCAGTTGCAAGAAGTATTTCAGGTTCTATGAAGTCTTCAAAATTTGGATTTGTAAGCGTTCCTGGTATAAATCTCCCTGAAACATGCATGCATCCTACTAATTTAGCAAACTTTTCTATAGGCTTCTGACCATACTGCCTTCTTGATACCACAAGAATCTTTTCTGGATTGAATCTGAGAAGAAAATTTGCTACCAGAAAAATTCTCTCATCAGTAGCTTTAACATCAAGAACATAAAGACCATCAGGTCTGACTTTATATATATAATTCTTCATATCTGCAGTCTTCTGCTGGGTACCTATATGAATTCCTGCAGCAAGATAGTTATCAAGGTTGGTAAGCTTTGTTTCCATTCCATTCCTCCTTATAATTTTGGTAATACTGCCATTCGGGCTCTCCCACCTAATTCTTCTGAAATCCTGATAAGTTCATTCAACTTTGCAATTCTTTCGCCACCAACTGTACCTGCCTTAATTATAGATATTCCAAAGGCTACAGCAAGGTGAGCTATAGTATCATCTGTAGTTTCACCAGAGCGATGGGAAATTACAGGTGTCATCTTCTCTTTTTTGGCAAGGTTAACAGCCTTATAAGTTCCAGAAAGTGTACCGCATTGATTAGGTTTTATAAGAACTGCATTGGTTGAATTGAGTTCTATGCCCATCTTAATTCTATCAACATTTGTAACATATAAATCATCACCGCACACTATACAGTCAACCCTAGAGGTAAGCTTTCCAAAGGCTTCAAAATCTTCCTCATCAAAAGGGTCTTCCACAAAGAAGAGATTATATTCTCCCACAAGGTCTACCATATAATCAATCTGCTCCTCTGTACTCCTTTCCTTACCTTCTCGTTTATAAATATAAGCTTTCTTCTTTTCACTGTATAACTCGCTGGCTGCAATATCTATACCCATACGAACTTCAACGCCTGTTTCACTTTTAACATTATCACAGACATCTACAAGAATATCAAGAGCCTCTCTATCACCAACATCAGGTGCCCAAGCACTTTCATCACCCTTGCCAAGATTGGATTTGTATTTTTTTGCTATGTATTCTTTAATCTTCCTGTGCACCATAGCATTGGTGGCAACTGCTTCGGTAATATCTCTAGCACCTACAGGTATAACAAGAAATTCCTGAATATCAGTAGCCTTCTGGGCATGAACACCGCCACCAATTACATTACCAATAGGATAGGGTAGTTCACTTGAAAGACTCCCACCTAGAAACTGATAAAGGGGTAAACCATAACTAGCTGCAGCAGCCTTTGCAGTGGCAAGAGATACAGCAACAGCAGTATTTCCACCTATATTTGAGAAGTTTCCAGTGCCATCAAGCTCGCTGAGAATAGAGTCAATCTCATCCTGATCCGAGGCATCCATACCTCTGAGTTCAGGTGCTATTGTTTCTTCAACTTCAATAATAGCCTTGTCAACCCCTCCATCAGGAAAGGCAACAACTTCATGTTTACCTGTGCTTGCACCACTTGGCGCTGCCACTCTGCCAAGCCCCAGCCTAGTATAAATGTCAACTTCAATTGTGAAATTACCTCTGGAATTAAGAATTTTCCTAGCAACAACATCTTCAATAAGGTCTGGATTCATTGTACTTCACCCATTAACTTTTTTTCTGGCATGCTTCTCTTTACAGTCATAGGTATTATCCCTACATTAAGCTCCTTTATAGCTATTATTATAGGGTCAACTGAATTCTCTGACACTTTTATCATAGGGGGCGCCCCCATTGAAATCTGGAGTGCTCTTGCACCTATAATGCGAGCTCTTTCATATCTTGTAAGCTTCAACTCATTACCTCCAAATCTTATATTTTAATGATTTTAAAGGAGAGCCCCGAAGAGCTCTCCAGAAATGGGGCCGCTGAGATTTGAACTCAGGTCACCAGCACCCCGAGCTGGTAGGATGGTCCAGGCTACCCTACGGCCCCTTTTTCCTGTAGTTTTATTACCTCATCTATGAAATCCCTATGGCTCAACATCATTCTCCTGCAACAGTATCTTGTCACTCCAATCTCCTCAAAAGCTTCTTTTGCATCCTTTCCCTGTCTGAGCTTCTCTGTAAACTCTTCATACTTATTGCCTATCACAGCACCACAGGAAAAACATCTCACAGGTATTATCATAAATATCACCTATAAGATTTCTGAACCTTAGCTCTTGCACCAGGCCCACCGTACTTCTTTGTCTCAACTCTTCTAGAGTCGCCCTTGAGTATAGTCTTGTCATAGCTCATAAAGATTTCTTTGAGTTTTGTGTTGTACTCTACAAGGGCCCTGCCGATTGCAGTTTTCGCAGCTTCTGCCTGACCCATGAAACCTCCACCACTAACTTTGAGATTTATATCCACCTGATATCTTGAATCTCCTGCAAGCTCTAGAACCTCCATAATCTTCATCCTTGCCAGCTCTGGTTGATAAAGTTCTACAGGAACACTATTGATTCTTATCTTCCCCTTTCCCTCCTTCAGGGTGGCTTTTGCAATAGAAGTCTTTCTTTTTCCACTTTTCTGAATCAAAACCATCAATATCACCTCAGAACCTAGCACCTAAAAGTTTGCTCAGTTCTCCCAGCTTAATATATTTCGGAACGCTAAGCTTCTTATATGTTGAACCTTCCAGTACAATCTTTGCTGTATCAGAATACTCTTCAGGAATACCTACATAAACTTTAAGTCTCTTATAAGCTTTTCTACCCCTTTCCTGCTTGTATGGCACCATACCTCTGACAGTCCTCTTAATTATTCTATCTGGGCGTTTCGGGAAAAAGGGACCATGTCTTGCCGGATTCACAAGACTTCTCCTGTTTATCCTGTGCATATATTTTTCAAGGATATTTTTTTTATTACCTGTTATTATAGCTTCTTCAGCATTAACAACAATCACATCTTCATTATTAAGGATAGCTTTGGCTACATTACTTGCAAGCCTTCCAAGAACAACCCCTGACGCATCGAATATCTTCATGAGAATCACTCCATTATCCTTATACCTTTACCCTCTGGTATTCTGTCAGCCAGTTCGGTGAGACTCAAACACTCTCCGCCTGAATTCATAATCTTCTCTCTTGCCTTTTTCGAAAAAGCATAAGCAGCCACAGTAACTTTGTGATTTATTATACCAGAACCAAGAACCTTACCTGGCACAGCTACAACATCACTTTCAGATGTATACCGTGCTATTCTGCTTATATTTACCTCTGTGGATCTGGAGGCCGAGCGTGAAAGCCTTCTCGCTATCTCCCTCCACATTTTTGAATTATCTCTATGAGACCGCTTTATTATATCCTCTATTATACCCAATATGACCACATTCTTCCTGCTCTTTCTCATCTTTGCACCTCCGGCAAGACAATACTTCGAGCATGGCAGTGCCACAACTCTCTGACATCATCATTTATCAATTTACCTAATATCAGGAATATACCCTTCATTCACATACTCAAACTTTATGAAATTTTTTCACATAAAAATCAGGTTATAAGGGGTGTCGTCCTATCAAACAAATGACAACCCCCCATAGAAAAAACCCTCCCACTTCCACACTCGATTCATCAGCCCTTCACTCATCGCCGGCGTTTTTGCTCCGTGCAATGGGCTTCATGAAATTCCAGTAAAACCCAAAGACTGTGACGGCATTGTCCAATAGCATCACCTTCTTCGGAAAACACTTTGTTTTGCAAACAAGTCTTCCGATTCTTTCGCGCAGTATTCTATTGAAATTCTCGATGTTTGTAGTCTCAATCTTCTTGTGTCTCGGCTTTCCATATATCTCACAGTAGGAATTCATTCATCATTTCTGCATGCTCAGCCATGTCCTTGAGAAGATTGCTTATTGTATCCCTGTGGTGACCTGTAATACGCTCTATTGAGCGCACACCATTCTTTTCAACCAGAAGTTTGCAAATGCCTATGATTTCTTTTTCTGGCAAACGCTTCCCATAAAACGGTGTGCCAAGCGTTTCGACAAACTGCTTACCACAGCACATGCAACGAAAAACTTGATGACCTGCATAGTTGTGACCATTCCGTACAATCTCATTGTACTTACGCTTTCTGTAAAGAGTACATTTTTCGTTTGGACAATACCTATCATTTTCAGATCGTGGTTGGGACATATCTACCACCTCAACCACTATTAAGTCAGAAGTAGCATGTAATCATTTCCCCATTAGGACACTACCTTATAAGATAATAGTAACATACTCCCCTCACGCTTTCCTTCTTCAAATATTTGAACAGCATATTATAGTAAATAAACATTCTAAGATGATTCTTTTTTATTGTATATCCTCTGTCCTCCAGCCGGGTTATAATATCCTTTATTGTAAGCTTCTCATACCCTTCAAAAACGCTTAAAATCGTCTTAACTTTAGTATGAGAGTTCCTGAACCTCTTCATTAATCTCCCTCACTCAACTTTATTAATATATATACTTAGTCCATATATATAAAAATTTGTTTGATAGAATTTTACCAAAAAATGAATAACTAACTTTTTTTATAACCGTTAAACTTCCCAGATGTACCATGCAGATTTACACTACATTTCCAGAAGGAGTCAGATATCTCTGCAATATTGAAGAATGCAGTGGATGCTGCACACTTTTTGAAGATATCAGAATTTATGACGATGAAATTGAAAAGTTTGAAGCAATGGGATATAGCAAATTTTATGAAATACGTGAAAATTATAATTTTTTGAAGCATCCATGCCATTTTTTAGAAGGAAAGTTTTGTAGTATTCATAAAAAATCTGAAAAATTCAATAAATTCTCAACATGCAGGAAATATCCTTTTTATGCTGTTATGCTCAGAAATAAAAATATTGTTGTGGATGTGAAATGGGCATGTCCCGGTATATCTCTCGAAAGGGGAGAAATTATTGATAAAAAACTTCTCCTTAAAGAATTTCTCCAAGCAGAGAACCCGCCTCTATCCTCTCTGGATGAGGTGGTTTACTTTCACAATTCAAGCAGACAAAAAATAGAGTGGAAAGCTCTGGAAGGACTCTATTCTATTATTTCTGATGCGCTTATAACAGAGAATATCAGTATATATAAGAGCATTTTACTCTTGACAGGACTGGTAAGGAAAATCGGGTCAGAACTCGGTTCAAAGCCACTGGTAACCACAGGAGATTTAAGATTTATTGAAGATTTCCTGCAGAACTACGATGTAGAAGAATTTATAGAGCAGACAAGAACTGGGACACCTATCGATATGGACTTTATTGGCTTTTCATCCATTCTCAACAGTATCTTTGAATTTGAGATAAACCCTGAATATGCTGTGAAAAAACTTGGCATAAAGATTGGAGGAGAAGAAAAGGTGAATTTTAATGACAATCTTCATGACATATTCACACAGCCCTTAAGCCTGAAAGCTTCAAAACTTATGAAGTACTACCTTATTCAGAATCTCAGAGAGAGTCTGACAAAACCATGGGATTTTATCTCAACCTATTTCTGGAGTCTTGGAGTGGCCGGTATGATAGATTACATAGCAAGACTTGATGCCTTCAAAACAATCAACATTGTAACAGATGTTGAGGTCAGAAAGGCAGTGAGAATTGTCGACTTTCTGAATAAACATGTATCTACCTACAGAGATTTTGCCTTTGAGATATACCCAAACCTTGGCATGAAATATCTTCAGTTCTTTATTACAGGTTATGACTCAGGTCTGGGAGGATACTGATACTTCATACTTTGGAAAATTCCTGTGAATGTTAAGACAGACATCAAGATAACCGGAGGTTAATTATGCAGGCTTTCTTTGACCTTGAAGGTCCTCTTTCACCCCAGGATAATGCCTATGAGGTTTCAGGCTTAATCAGGAATGGATATAAAATTTTTGAAATAATTTCAAGATACGATGACATACTGACTCTCGAGAGCAGAGCTGGTTACGAGCCGGGCGATACTCTAAAGCTTATAGTACCATTCCTAGTTTATCATAATATAACTGATAATGACATTAAAAGTGTATCTGAGAAGGCAAAGATTGTGCAGGGAGCAAAAAGGCTTATCTCAGAGCTAAAAACGGATAATTGGAATGTCTATATAATTTCAACAAGTTATATACAGCATGCTATGAATATAGCAGAAAAGCTTGAAGTAAAGCCTGAAAATGTAGCATGTACAGAGCTTTACCTTGAGAAATTCAGAGGACTTGAAGGTATAGAACTTGTGGCTGAAGTTGAGGGCAGGATTCTTGAAATCCCAAAAAAAAATGGTGATGATACTATTAAGGAGATTCTTGACAGTTTTTTCTTTAAAGAATTCCAAAAAACAGAGTTAGGGAAGGCTTTCAATAAAATTGAAGTTATGGGAGGAACAAGAAAGGCTACAGTTCTCAGGGAGTTTTTAAAAAGAGATGGCGGAGAAATTAAATCTTCTGTTGCTATCGGAGATAGTATAACAGATTATAAAATGCTCAGGGAAGTTAAGCAGAAAGGTGGTTTAGCCATAGTTTTCAATGGTAATTCTTATTCACTCCCCTATGGTGATATTGCCGTTGCATCTGAGAGTATTTACTCACTCAAACCTCTATTCAATGCCTTCTCTGAAGGGAGCAAGAGTAAAGCAGTTGAAATTGCCGGGTTTAAAAATAACATGAAATATGATGTAATCGGAAAAAGCATCCATAATGACCTGCTTGAAATACACTCAAAACATAGAAAACTTGTTAGAGGCGAGGCCTGGAAACTTGGTTAAAGAGATAAAAGCATAGGGTGAGGTACGAATATGAGGATAGTACAGATATCTGATATTCACTTTGGACGGGAGAATGTAAAGGGTAAAGTCGAAAATGCAATAAAACAGATAAATAAAATAGAACCTGACCTTGTCATTGTAACCGGTGACCTTACAACATGGGGGTTGCACCCTGAGTTCAGAGAAGCTTATGAAGCTCTGTTAAATCTAAAATCAGATATGATTGTAATCCCTGGAAACCATGATTCGAGAAACAGCGGGAGCAAATTCTTTGAGCTTTACTTCGGAAAGTCGAGAAAGCATCTTGTTATTGATGATTTTGTTATAGTTGCCGCAGATAGTACCCAGCCTGACAGAGATGAGGGTTATATAGGAGCATGGCAGAGGAGGTGGATTGAGAAGAAATTCAGAAAAGTTCAGAAAAGATAAGGTGAATATTCTTGCTCTTCATCACCATATTGTACCCATTCCAAATACCGGCAGAGAGACGAATGTCCTCACGGATGCTGGAGAGATTGTGGAGACTCTTATAAAAAGCTCGGGGGCTGTTGTTCTCTGTGGTCACAGACATATGCCCTACTCTTTGAAGCTCATGAGGACACATATAATACATGCTGGCACTCTTGGCTCCTTTAAAATTCTTGCAATGCCTGACAACAACTACAATATTATAGACTTGACACCTGAATATATTGAACTTAAACTAAGATTTGTTGGTCTAGGCGAGATTAATATTGGAAAATTTATGATAAAGCAGGAAACTCCTGAATCTGTCAGCATATATCACAGACTCCACAAACCCAAAAAGGTTCTATTCATATCTGAGAGGAATGACTGCAGAACTCTTATAGCCGAAGCAATTTTCAATAAAGTTTCGCCAAAAAATATGCTTGCACTTAGTGGTGGGGTAAATCCTTCAGATAATGTAGATATTAAAGCTTTAGAAATATTAAGACAGATGGGGGTCAAGAACAGAAAGCCAAGAAAGATAGAAACATTCGAAGGGTTAGATTATATAATATCCTTCAATCCAGAGATTAATTCAGGGAATGTATTCTGGGATATCCCAGAGCCCAGAGATACATATGAGTGTAAAAATGTGGTCAGAATTCTTCATAGGAAAATTCATAGTCTCGTTTCAGAAATTATAAAAGGAAATTATAATATATCATGATGTGATAACACCCAAAATTTTAATTTTAAAAGGAGGAATTTTATGTTATGAAGCTTTTTCAGATAGGAGAAAGGAAAATAATTAGTATTCTGGAAGAGTATTTCGAGCCCTGCAGCAATGTTGATACCAGTATAGGAGACGATGCAGCAGTTCTGAAAGTGAATAAAAGACTTATTGTGGTGAGCAGCGACATGGTCAGAGAAAAAACCCATGTCCCGCGTGAGATGTCGCCATGGAAGGTGGGCTGGTATTCTGTAAACGCCTCCCTCAGCGATATTGCATCAATGGGTGCCCTGCCATCAGGCATCCTGCTCTCTCTCGGCCTAAGGGAAGATATGAGGGTAGAAGACCTGAGAGAATTTGCCTCAGGTATTAAAGAAGCCTGCAGATATCATAATACATATGTAATCGGAGGGGATACAAAGGCACATAGTGAACTTACAGTCGTTGTTACAGCTCTTGGAGAAGCAGATAGAGTGATGAGAAGAAATTCAGCCAGAAGAGGAGATTTAATATGTGTAACAGGAAAAATAGGAGAGGCTGCCGCTGGCTTTTATTGCCTTGTTAATAAACTTGATATTTCTGAAAAAGAGTACCTCTTAAAGGCAGCATTCGAACCAATAGCAAGGGTCAGGGAAGGTAATATTATAGCAGAGTATTCAAAATGCTGTATGGATATAAGTGATGGCCTTGCCTTCAGCCTCTATGAAATAGCAGAGAAAAGCAACTATGGCTTTGAAGTTTTTGAAAAAAAAGTTCCAAGAAGCATGGGGGTGAAAAAGGTAAGCCGTCTTGTAAATATACCAGAAAGAGAGATGATATTCCATAAAGGAGGAGATTTTGAACTTCTCTTTACAATAGCTGAGGGAGATTTTGAGCCGTTGAAGAAAGCCCTTGGCGATATGATTGAAATCACACATATAGGTTATATTACTGATGCTGGAAGAAAACTTATAACTGAAGACGGTAGAGAAGTTGAGCTACCCGAAAGAGGATATGAATCCTTCATGTGAACTAACCACTGGCAAAAATTAGCATCCGCGGTTGACTCTATACATATATCACATTGAAAGATATACCTGACTGTTAACTTTATAATTTTATGTGGTATCAGACCTTCAATTTTTCAGGCAGTGTTAACAGAATTGTTGACATAGACATGCTAAGATTGTTGTAAATTTTATAATAATGTTTACATTCGGTATATCTAGATTAGAGAATAGGTGAAATGGTACCTATCTTTTTTTAGGACATTTCACCTCCAACCTTTCAATTATAAGCGGTTGATTGAGAGATGATTTTTCAGTTATTTTTGAAAATGCGCATATATGTAATATATATTGTTTCATTTAATTGGAGTCTGGTGGATGCGGTTATGCTGCCACTATTATTTGACAGAGAGGCTAGATTATGGTAAAAAGAAATAGAAAAAAGAGAAGTTTTGTAATAAGACCGACTATAGAGATTCTCGAAGGCCATACTCTAGAAGAACTAACCAAGAAATCGTTTCTGACACCTTCGCAAATACAGGTGCTTCAGCTTCGTTCTGAAGGATATATCCAGAATGAAATTGCAAAAATAATGAATATTTCCCGTTCCAATATAAGCATAACTGAGAAAAGGGCAAGACATAACCTCGAAAAAGCAATGAATACAATAAGAATCTTTGAGATGATAGCACCGATAATTGTAAAAATTGGAAAAGGCACAGACCTCTTTGATATTCCAAAGCTTGTTTTTGATAATGCAGATAAGGCTGGTATAATTGTCGAATATAATGCTATTCAGCTTACCGATATGATAAGGGAAAAAATGTGGAGGAAGCTCAGAGGCAGAGAAATTGTTGAGGAATTCACAATCACAATACTCAGAACAGGCAGGGTTGTGGTGGAATAACACTAAATATTTAAGTCAATCACCACCCATTACAATGGATGGTCTCCTTGTCCAGATTATTATGAACAAAATATTCTCCTGCTTTTAAAACGTTCCCTGCACAACTGGGATATTCAGCCTCTTTTATCGCCAGGATTTTTGTTATCCACTTATACCAAATATAAACCTATTTGAGTAAATTTAAGAAATTTTATGACAATGTACACAATATTAAGAAAATTGAATATAAAATAATAAATTTATATAGAATATTGTATTAAATCATATAATAAAATAAGATTTGAGTGTTTTTCTCAACTACTTTTATATATATCCCATTTCATAAAATTAATTACAAAAAGCCGGAAAAATCGTTTCTGAATAGATCAGATAGATTATACAGGTGGCATCTTATGGGAAAACCAAAATTGATAAATACATCACACGGTGCTGGATATCTTAATGAAAGTAGACACTGGAATATAAAGTGGCAGGATAACTTTATATATATGTATGTATTCACACAACCGAGATATCTTACTGTTTCATTAACACATACGTTAAATCAAATCCGACGATTTTTACCCTGGAAATGTGTTTAAATTTTTCTGAGAATACTGGAGGAACAGAAATGAAAATAAGAGCTAATACTGAAAAAGCATGGAAATCTGGCAGAATAGTTCACCAGAGGGGTTATATCAACCATATCATGAAAGCACTTATTATATTAACATTACTTACTATCCCATTGCTCACTTCAGGATGCACAACCAATAACAAAGAGGACAGCATAACTGTCCTCGCTGCTGCAAGCCTCACTGAAGCATTTCAGGAGCTTTCCCATGATTTTGAAGCAAAGTACCATATAAAAGTGGAGCCTGACTTCGCAGGGTCAAATACACTTGCTATTGACATAGAACATGGTGCCTATGCAGATGTATATGCCTCAGCCGACAAGAAGTATATGACAGCCTTAATAAAACAGGGTTATGTTAATAAGAGTGTCGCCTTTACAAGAAACAAGCTTGTGCTTGTAGTACCTAAAGCAAATCCTGCCAACATAACAAGCGTTACTGACCTGCGCAGAAATGTAAAGCTTGTGATTGCTAACAGGGGGGTACCTGTTGGAATATACACAAGAAAGGCACTTTTAAATCTGGACTCAATATATGGTAATGGCTTTTCAAACCAGGTTCTTTCCCATGTGGTGTCTGATGGTATCGATGTCAAAGGTGTCTTGACAAAAGTTGTTATGGATGAAGCAGACGCAGGCTTTGTATATTCTTCAGATGCCGTAACTGCAAATGGCAAAGTTAAGGTAATAGAGCTCCCAGAAAATGGCGGTGGAGTTTTCCCGAAATACTATATTGGTATACTCACAGGCTCTAAAAATAAGAAAGATGCCCAGAAGTTTATCAACTTTGTTCTCTCTCCTGAAGGAAAGAAAATATTGAAAAAATATGGGTTTGAGGCTGAAAAATGAAACTATTTGCAGCAATATACACTATTGCCGGCGTGATAGTAGCAGTATTCATTTTTTTTCCTATTGTCTCAGTAGTCATAAATGCCTTCCATGCACCACCAGCGCTACTACTAAGTCATGACACTGTAGCTGCAATTAAACTCAGCCTTATAACAGCCACTGTGTCAACACTGATAATTTTTATACTTGGCACCCCTCTGGCCTACTATCTGGCAAGGAATGATTCTGCCTTCTCCAGAGCACTTGACCTTCTTCTCGGCCTTGAAATGGTTCTTCCGCCTGCTGTGGCTGGTATTGCTCTTCTCGCCGCCTTTGGCAGAACTGGTATTCTGGGCAGGTATCTTGCAGTGTTTGGCATAACTCTACCTTTCACAACTGCTGCTGTGGTTATTGCCCAGACCTTTGTAGCACTACCTCTATATGTCAACCCTGTACGTGCTGGCTATGCAAGTATAAATAGAAACCTTGAAGGAGCTGCCTTTACACTGGGTGCTTCTGAACTTTACACTTTTTTGAAGATTTCTTTTCCACTGGCAAGAAATGCCACTCTAGCAGGAGCTATCATGAGCTGGTCTCGTGCTATGGGTGAATTTGGTGCAACCATAATGTTTGCAGGGAATTTTGTAGGTAGGACGCAGACAATGCCACTGGCTGTATATTCTGCTCTGCAGGTGAGTTTCAACAAAGCCATGGTAGTTGCAGCTGTGTTAATTCTAATATCTTTCGTGATTCTAATTGCATTCGGGGCAATCAGCAAAAGAAATAGCAAAAGAAGTGATTTAAATGCTTGATATGTATGTATTTAAACATCTCATGAAATTTGAACTAAAAATAAGGCTCAAAATGCAAAATGGAATTCTTGCCATTCTGGGAGAAAACGGGTTTGGCAAAACAACCACATTAAAGGCGATTGCTGGTCTTATCAAACCAGATGAAGGTTATATCAATCTCGACAACGCTGTGATTTTTAACTCTAAATCGAATATAAACCTCCCACCCCAGAGACGTAATATAGGCTATGTATTCCAAGAACTTGCACTTTTCCCCCACATGAGCATATATGAAAATATAGCTTTTGGCTTAAAGGTGAAAGGCTACCCTGCAGTTAAGATAAAAAAGGAAGTCAATAATTTGATACAAACCTTTGAACTTGAGGATTTCAGGTTTTATTTACCTAGTGAAATCTCAGGCGGACAGCAGCAGCGTGTAGCTTTAGCTAGAGCACTGGTGGTTAAACCAGAGCTTCTTCTATTGGATGAACCCTTCTCCGCCCAAGACCCAGAATCAAAGAGAAAAATGAGGGACGAGATTAAAATCATCCTGAACAAAATCTCAATACCAACAATCCTTGTTACTCACGATTTTCAGGATGCCATTACACTTGCTGAGAGAGTATGTACAGTTACAAAAGATAAAGAGTGCCACATACTGCATGACATGACTCCACATATTACAGAAAATGACTTCCTATCCGCAAAACATGATTTTCAAGGCAAGGCAGAAGCAGTATTTTCAAATAGTACAACATAGAAAAATGTTTTTATCTACCTGAAATTAAAAATAATTGGCATAAGGTATATTCTTCTGTTTACATTAATAACTAGATTACAACATTTTGTCAACTGTATCGTTAAATAAAAGCAAAAAATTTTTATACCTATAATGTGTTTGAAGCTTTGTATATTTTTAAAATTTAAACATAACATATTAGAGGTGTAAATAATGAAAATAAAAATTGATGGCGCAGAAGCGAAGGTAGTTTTTGAAGCATGTCACCTTGTGCCTGGAAATGGTAAATGCGGCCGTTTGCATCCACACTTCAATAAAGTAAGTGTTGTAATTGATGGTAATCTATCTTCTAAAAGAAGAGTCTTGCACCTTTACAAATTAAAGTATATGATTCTAGAAATATGTAATGAACTGGACGGGAAAGTGCTTCTGGCACAATATCCAGAAAATATCATGCATGTTGAAAGAAACATTAACTATGTAAAAGTCTCAGTTAACGGAAAGACATACTCTTTACCAGAGGAAGATGTGATGCAACTCCCGATTAGCTCTCTGAATACTGAAGACATGTGCCTGTACTTTTCAGATAGAATAATACGCAGCATAAAGGATGAATTTGATATTTCAAGAATAAACTGGGTTGAGGTTATATTTGACGAAGGCCATGGACAGATTGCGGCAAATAGAGTAATCCTCAATAAAGACAATCAGGTGCCATAATTTGAAAGCAGGAATAATTCTGGCTGGTGGAAAGGCAGAACGCTTTGGAAGTGATAAAGCACTTGCAAAATTAAATGGTGAAGTTCTTATAAAGCATGTACATAGTGCCCTCAAGGAAAGTGTTGATAGAGTATTTATATGTGTTGACAGTGAGGAAAAAATAAGAAAATACCGATTTTTGAAGGATGATATTACTGAATTTATTGTAGATATGGCAGAAGATTTTTCCAAGGGACCTCTAAGAGGTATATTAACCGGAGTCAGAAATATAGAAGGAGAATATTTTCTTGTCACATCAACTGATGTTCCATTTATAAAACCAGAAGCTATAGATATTCTTTTTGAAAAGGCACAGAATGTAGAGGCTGCTCTGCCTGTATGGAGTACCAGTATTATGGAACCTCTATTTGCCGTATATAGTCAAAAAGCTGTAGAAAGGATAAGTGATTATATGCATCGTTATTCTACAACCACAGGTAAAAACCCATGGGCTATAGATTTAATAAGGAGTTTTGATAAAATATCTCTAATAGAAGTTAGAAATATTGATAGTACTCTTGGTTCCTTTATAAATATCAACACAAAAGATATGCTTGAAAGCTTAAATTACACTGGAGCAGAGGAGGCAAATAAGCAGGTGAAAGGTAATGGTGGTAACAGAATACTTGTAAATAAACCTGCATCAAACTTTTTTAGAAAGGGTATAGAATACGAGATTCGTGCCTGTATTGACTCTGATAAATCTCTATACAATGCTGCGGCACGATACTTCAGAAAGGAAGCAGATTTTTATTATCGTAATGATATACTATTTCTTGCAGCAAGGGCAAGAATGTCGGAATATCAGTGCTATGAAAGGGCTGCTCAACTTTCAAAGAATGAGTATTCCAGCCTTTTTCAGAGGATAGGTATAAGGAAAAAGAAGACTTAAAAGAGCCCCAGTTTCTCATGCTTTGTCCACACATCAAAGCCTCTGACTATACTTTTAACAAATTCCCTCTTTTCTCTATTATCGCCTGGAATCTCACAGTTAAAGCGTGTTCTGAAAAGTGCCACAAATGCTCCACCTCTTCCAGTGTCAACGTAATCCTGCAGAATCTTTTTATTTTCTAAAGCCATCTCTTTAATTTTATTGTCTTCCATATGAATTATAATCCATTCCATCTGAGAGAACCTGAAGCACAACTCAGAAATCTCAGCAAACCTCTCTTCACAGGTTAAGCTGAAAAAATACTCTTTTGAAGGTGCTGGAAAATTTTCAATTAGACTCTTCGTAATCTCCACTTCAGAATTTATTACCTCATTTATTCTTTCCTCTATGACTTTTTCTGTAAATATAATCCTCTCGGCAAAATTTATTGCATTATGTTCAAATAGTGATAGAAGTTCGCCTTCCTCCCTCTGAAACCCCATATTCAATGAGGTTCTGAGATAGTTCATGTACAGGTGAGAGGGTATCAAAAGACTAAATATTTTCAATGCATATTTACTCTGCACATTGTCAAAAATAAACACAATAATACCAGGGGGTGTTACAACCACGTTATGCTCAGATTCACTCTCCCAAGAGGTTATAACTACCCCTTCAATGCCAATTTCTTCAAGCTTCCTCACTCCCAGACGAGACATAAATTTAAGGGATACCTCTTTGAAGATATCTGCATATTCATCTTTCAGAGTATTTATCACAGGAATACCAAAGATTTCTTTTCTTGCATATAATTTCAAAGCACAATTAGGGCAAATAGGAATTCCATCTTTCTCCAGAAGAATCCTGCCGCTTTTATGGCATGATGTACAATAAAACTCCTCTATATCCTGCTTCAGTGATGGGCAATCCTTTATGTGCCTTCTTATTCTCTCTCTGGAGACGAAGCTCTTTCCACACCTGCACTCCAATTTTGTTCTGATAACTTTCCATGATACTCTTCCTCTGCCATTCTGAAGCTTTCTATCGCATAGGTGCTTTATGTGGCTTTCAAGTTCAGATTTCTTCACCACCACCCCACAGTAGGGACATTTAGAAGTATATGTGCCATCCAGGATTACAGAGAACTTCATAGTTCATAAAGATTTTATATTATATATAAAAATGTCGATTT
>QIGD01000013.1 GCA_003229935.1 Methanobacteriota archaeon
ATCTGATTGGCTATCATTGACTTGAGACCAATATGTCTGACATCAGCAGAACTCCTTGTTCTTGTTTTTAATGCGATTTTTGCTACTTGCCTTGCCTTTGAAAGTTCCAGCTCAAAATTACGATGATGCCTAATCTTGTATGTTAATATAATTTTTCTTTTCCATCTTTTGCTAACCACTAATTATAAATATATGTCACTAATATATGACTATTTTGGTGGCAATTAAATGTGGTGGGCTTTCCCGCTCACTATATCGTAAAATAGCTGAGAAGATTGATATGGGAATAGTCGATATATGTGTGAACTACTCCCCACTTACGCCGGGCGCTTCCTGAGTCATAGGTGTAACTTGTGTTAGACCTAGAACATGCATCAAATAGGTATATTCCTTGCCTATTTGTTGTAATTCTCTCTTTAATAGGTTTATGGCAGCATTAAAGTGCCTATCAAAAACCAACCTACAGTAAGGGCATTTGTGTACTTTAATACTGAGGTTTTTCTTGACTATTTTACCACAAGAGGAACATTCTTGAGACGTGTTTTTAGGGTTTAGAAAAGTTACTACTTTACCAGCTCACTCTGCCTTATATGCAATAAACGATTGTAACATATTCCATGACACATCTGATATCGATTTATCTAAATGGTGATTTCTAATCATGTTCTTTATCTTCAAATCTTCAAATGCAATAAAATCGTATTGAGCCACAAGCTTCCTGCTAAGTTTATGATGAAAATCAATTCTTTGCTGTCTGGCATGCCTGTGAACCTTAGCCAACTTAACTCTCTGCTTGTTTCTATTACGATAGCCTTTATCCTTTCTTGATAACTTAAGCTGATTTTTCTGATTCCTCCACTGGCATGGGAATTATCCCAGAGTTCATCAGCACCTCTGTCTCCTTCCGGGCTCTTTTTATAATCATTGTGGCATTTTTAATGAGTTCTTCTCTTGTTTTTTTCACCCTAGCAACTTTTTCATTCATGGCTTTTATTCCCACTGCAGCAGCCTCCCTAGGATATACATCCCAGTCTTCCATGGTTGGGATGATATATTCCTCTGATATACCCCTTTCCTGGGCAAAACCTGCCACTTCTTCTGCAGCGGCAATTGCCATTCCATCAGTAATTTCTGTTGCCATCACGTCCAGAGCACCTCTTAATATAGCTGGAAAAACAAGGGAATTGTTCACCTGGTTTGGAAAATCTGACCTCCCAGTAGCTACAACTCTTGCACCAGCTTCTTTTGCTTCCCATGGCCATATTTCAGGTATAGGATTGGCACCGGCAATAACAATTGCATCTGATGCCATGGAAGAAACCCATTCCTTTTTAATGATTCCTGGACCTGGCATCGAAAATGCTATGCAAATATCCGCATCCTTCATTGCTTCCGGTACACTACCCCTGATATCTTCTCTGTTTGAAACCTCTGCAATCTCCCTTTTTTTCACATTTTCTGGGTTTTTGATGTCCTCTCTCCCTCTATATATTATCCCTCTGGTATCTACCACAACAATATTCTGTGGTGGAAATCCATATTCGGTCATAAGGCGAAATATCGTAACATTGGCTGATCCTGCTCCTATCATGGAGATTTTAACATCCTTTTTATCCTTTCCCACCAGTTTTAAGCTATTTATGATTGCTGCCAGTGTTACTGTAGCGGTGCCAAGCTGGTCATCATGCCATACAGGAATATCCAACTCCTCCCTGAGTCTCTCAACTATGGTGAAGCATTTTGGTTTTTCAATATCTTCCAAGCTTATAGCACCAAAACCTGGCTCAATCCATCTGCAGAATTTTATTATTTCTTCAGGGTTTTCTGTATTGATGCATAGAGGAATTGCATCCACACCCCCAAGGTATTTAAATAATAGTGCTTTCCCTTCCATCACAGGCAATGCACCTTTTGGTCCTATATTCCCCAGACCAAGAACCCTGGAGCCATCTGTAACAATGGCAACAGTATTCCCCTTGTTTGTATGTGTATATACTTCTCCGGGATTTTCGGCTATATCTCTGGCAGGTGCTGCAACCCCAGGAGAGTACCACACGGAAAGGTCTTCTATGTCCTTAATTCTACATCTGGGAGTAATTTCAATTTTTCCCCTGTAAAAAGCATGTAGTTTCAGGGCTTCTTCTTGTTTCCCCTTTACGGACGAAAGTTTTTTTTCATCAATCCTTTCATGCATACTATCCAAAGCTGTTCTCTGGACTTTTATATCTTGTGGAATTATGTGCAGATGTATGTATTCTATGAACTACTCCCATATGACAGAATGGACTCCTGCTCAACGAAGATAAAGTGAAGTTTGAGCTTTTTCATTTTTTTACAGCTATTCTACCGAGTTCAAATGCTCTGAGGTTTATATCTGCAGTTTCAGGAGATACCTGACTGAGAAGGATTTCTTTCAGCACATCCTGTCTGAGAGGGAAATCCTCCATTGTAGATAGAGCGCCTAGCATTACTGTATTACCTGTGAGAGGGTTACCTGCCCTTTTTGCAAGACTATAGGCATCAACAGGGAAAACCTCTGCATATCTCATGAGATTCTCAAGGATGTCTTCGAGAGGAGGATATATACCTATGCCCGACTGGGCTGCTGAGGGTACTATTCTGAATGTTGAAACAAGGGCTCTACATTTTTTACTTATATAACTGAGATATCGCAGAGCTTCAACAGGCTCGAGAGCTACAAGATAGTCCACCTCGCCATGAGGAATCAAAGGTGCTCTGGCACTGCCTATTCTTATATGAGATACAACGCTTCCGCCACGCTGGGCCATGCCATGAGTCTCACTGGCTCTAACACTGAGATTCTGGACTATAGCAGCATTTCCAAGTATATTGCTTATAAACAGTATACCCTGACCTCCAACACCAGCAATGAGAATATTTTTAATCATTTTCATCTCTCCCTATAGCTTCAACAGGACAAACTATTATACAGAGGTCACAGCCTGTGCATAGTTCAGGAATCATCTTTGCTTTTCCTCTTTCCCAACTAACAGCAGGGCATCCTATCTTCAGGCAGGCTCTGCATCCTCTGCATAGGTACCCCTCGCACTTCTCTCTTGTAACTTTAGGAGGGGTTCTCCAGAGGCCCAACTTTCTTCCCATAAGAGCACAGGGTTCCTCTGCTATAATAACCCTGACCCCAGACAGGTCAATGGCATTTTTTATAACCTCTATACTTGCCTCAAGATCACTTGGCTTGACCTTGGCAACAAAATCCACCTTCAAGGCTTTTACAAGCTCTTCAAGGTCAACAGCCACTGTTTTGGTGCCGATAGCAGTGACCCCTACACCAGGGTTGGGTTGATGCCCTGTCATAGCTGTTGTTCTGTTATCCATTATTATCAAAAGAATATTTGCCCTGTTGTAAACTGCATTCAGAAGGGATGGTATGCCTGCATGAAAAAAAGTGGAATCACCAATAAGAGCAATAATATCTTCTTCAACTCCTGCATGGTAGAAGCCCTGGGCAATACCAAGGCTGGAGCCCATGCACAGGCATGTATCCATTGTTTTTAATGGCTCCAGTGCGCCCAAAGTGTAGCATCCTATATCACCGGAATAAATCTTCTTTTCTGTGATTTTCTTCAGGGCATAGTAAAGTGCCCTGTGACCACAGCCCGGACAAAGGACAGGTGGTCTTGGCACAGGAGAAATATCTTCTCTCTTTACTCTTTCAATCTCGAGGCCAAGAAAACCTGCCACTGCATTCTTAACAATCTCTACATTGAATTCACCATCTCTGGGCAATATATCCTTGCCAGAAACTTCAATATCGCCTGCCAGTGCCTTAACCTGTTCTTCAAGGAAGGGCTCAAGCTCCTCCACAACAAGAATCCTGTCAATTTTAGAAAGAAATCTTTTTACAAGCTGTTTCGGGAAGGGATTTGTTATTCCCAACTCAAAAAGTGAAACTTCAGCACCCAGGGCATCAATAGCTTCTCTGACATAATTTCTTGAGACACCTGAAGTTATAATGCCATAGCTCCCATTTAACCTGATATTATTCAGAGTGCTTTCACTGGCATAGCTCTCCATTTCCTCAAGCTTTTTATTCAGTTCTCTGTGAAGTAGCCGTGCATTTGCTGGTATGCACACATAGCGTGAGAAGTTCTTTTTAAACTCAGATTTCATACCACTTTTAGGAAGCACTCCGACAAGAACATCACCTCTGGCATGATTTATCCGTGTTGTTGTTCTTAGCATAACTGGTATTGAAAACTTCTCTGAAATCTCAAAAGCTTTTATGGTGTAATCCATGGCTGACTGAGCATCATAGGGCTCGAGACAGAAGATTTTTGTGAATTTAGCAAGAATCCTGTTGTCCTGCTCATTCTGAGATGAATGAGCCCCAGGGTCATCAGCACTCACAAGTACAAGAGCACCAGACACACCTGTATAGGCAATAGTTGCAAGAGCATCAAGTGCAACATTTACCCCTACATGCTTCATGGCTGTAAGACACCTCAAACCAGAATAGCTGGCGCCTATAGCAACTTCAAGGGCTACTTTTTCATTCACACTCCACTCAGCATAGAAACCAAGTTCTCTCGCAGAAGATGCAAGAGCGTCAAGAATTTCGCTTGAGGGTGTGCCAGGATATGCTGAGGCAAGATTAAGGCCAGCTTCAAGAGCTCCCCTTGCTATGGCATGGTTTCCGAGAAGAAAATACCTGTTTCCTTCTTTGAGTGTGTGAAGCTTAGGTTTCGCCATGGTTAATCCTCTGGAACTATTTAGAGCCTATGAGCCTTTCATGCTCCTGTTTTATACAGCGGTTCATTATGACCTTCAGGCCAGCTTTCTCTGCCTTCTCAGCTGCTTCCTTATTAAATATACCGAGCTGGAGCCACAGTACATTTGCTTTTTTTGCAATAGCTTCTTCTGCTATACCTGGAGTCTCTTCATCTGGCCTGAAGACATTTACTATGTCTATCTCGTCTGGTATATCCTCAAGCTTTTTGTATGCCTTCTCTCCAAGAATTTCCTCTGCAAAAGGATTTACTGGTATAATCTTATAGCCCTGCATCTTCATGTATAGAGGTACTTTGTGAGCCTCCTTGGCAGGATTTGTTGAACAGCCCACAACAGCTATATTTCTACTCTCTCTCAGAATTCTTTCAATTTCATTCATACTAGAATTTAAAGAAGTTTAACATTTGAATTTTAGGTAAGTTTTTTATAAAGGGTGAAAATTAGGCAATTCTTCCCACCCATGAAGGAGGTGGGTATCCTTGCCCAGATTTGATGAGGGAGCTATAGGTGTGGTATCAAGGCAGATACTTCTATATGCAATAACTGCAAAGATTCCAGCATTCATCCTGCTGGCAGAGACAAAGGAAATGAACCCTGGTCCCAAGGCAAATGCAGGAATCCTTAAAGTACTTGGCAAAATTCTTAACTTTGATATTGATCTGGCATACTGCCACGGTAAAGACCGTGGGCTTTCTGCTTAAAATATCGTAACAACTCTTATTAAAGAGGCTGAGAATATTGAAGCATAGATGGAAGAACTGACAAGGCAAACGAGGAAGATTAAGCGGAAGGGGTTCTAACTAGGGTTGTTGCTAAGGAATTTGCTATGCGAAGAGTTGAATTTATTCGGTAAACGAGGTCGAGGAACAGGAGGTTGAGATGGCGAGGCTAAAGCTGGAGATGGTTAATACATGCAGAGCAACTAAAGCTGAAGGTTGTGGTATTGTGAGGGAAACTATTTTCTATTTCTCCCAGGAAGTTATTTAGTGCTGGTGAACCATCACTACAATAAGATTTATGTAGTTAACAGCTTTCTCCAGAAAGAGTATGCCGGGGTAACTCAGACTGGTAGAGTGCCACGCTCATAGGGAGAGGTTCAAACCTCAATGGGCACTCCTGGGATACGTGGAAGTCGTGGGTTCGAAGCCCATCCCCGGCACTTCTTAACCACATTAAGAGCCTTCATTAGTGTATAAATAGCCTTGAAGTCAGAGTTGTTTATAACGATGGCTGATGAGGATATACACAGACAGAACAAGTTTTTTGATAAGCCAATATAGAGGATATTAAGTGTTAGTGCCCGCCCAAATTTTCACAAAAATCGTCCTCATCACCATGTATTTATCTCAGGATGACTGTTGTTTTTTTCATAGGTCTTTAACTGTTAACCTGATTTTCTAAATTTTTGATTCATATCTAAATAGGATGATAAAGCTTGAAATAAAAATATTAAAGGTAAAAAATGCATATATGTCAGAGATAAAGTAAAGGTTAACGATAAAAGCATTTCAATATCCTTTTATATTGGCAGATTTGAAAAACGACTTCACAGCGGTTATTAGACAGGCTAGCGGAATATTATATAATCCGGTTAAGAACCTTTACAGACTTCTGGTTGAAGAAACAGCACAGGTATCTTGACAATAGAAGTGCCGGAGATATCGAAGCTCTGCACTATAGCTACGGGCTATTCAGAGAGCACTATCCCGATGACCTCAGGGGATACGGGTCATCTTTTGTCAGGTATGTTCAGGGCACACAACTGCCATAGAAGGCAATACTATCACTCTGGGGCAGGCTGAGGAACTTTTAGAGCACAATATCACCCCGCCAGATAAGTCGCTGAGAGAGGTTTATGAGATTGTAAACTTCAGAAAGCTAAGAGAATTCTTTGAAGGACATAAAGGTGATGTGTCAGAGAGGTTGATAAAGAGAATGCACGCAATTATCATGGATGGCCTGCTTGAGTCTCCTGAAGAATACAGGAGAATTCATGTCCTGATTGAAAAAGCTGAGCATGAGCCTTCACCAGCTTTTGATGTACCAGAGCTGATGGAGGAATTAATCGGGTGGTACAGGAAGAACAATAAAAAAATGCATCCTTTTGAGCTTGCAGTTCTGTTACATACAAAGTTTGTTACAATACATCCCTTTGTGGATGGGAGAGTTGCAAGGGCACTGCTAAACTTCGTGCTTGAGAAGCATGGTTACCCTACACTGTATCTGGGGCTGGAATACGGGAAAGAATACTTGGATGTGGTTGCTGAAGGAAACTTGGAAAATTACAAATCCATATTCGATTTTATGCGTAAAGTATATCTCCAACAGCACAATACCATAATCAAGGAGGTATCTGGCAAAATAGAGAAGAGGGAAATGGAAGCCTTTCCGGAGATACGAAATCTTCAGGGAAAATTCCTCAGACTGAAGAAGAGTTAATAGCAAGACGGGATTTTCAAAGTGATTCTGGTGTTATGCATATCGCACCTCTGACATACTCCCACGACTAAAGCGTGTCAAGAAGGTAATAGTGACACCAAATGGCCATCACTTCTAAGGTGAATCCTTTATCGATATAAGTTATATAATGCCTGGATGGCGATAGAGAGACGTTTTGGCCTGGATTATAATTATACTTTGACAATAATGCCACATAAAGGCAAAAGATGGGCATACATTTTTATCGGGATGGAGGAGATTCTGTACCAACTTAATGCACTGACTGCATACAAGATTGGAGAACTTAGCATGATAAGGTCAAGCAGTACATTTAGAAGGATTTACAGCAATTTTTGTCTAGAAAAAACACAATATAATTAAAAAGATATTTTTTAGAGGATTTAGATGGGAAATGTTATTTATACATGAAACTCTATATACTACTTTCCTTTATACGACACAACAAGCCTTCAGAAACCTTTTCATATGTGATAAAACAGATACAATAATATGATAATACAGTTGTTCTTGGATTTTATCGTTTCTGTGGCGATAACATTTGCTGTTGGCTTTTTTGGTTTTAGTATAGTTAATGCAATATCAAAGGCAGTTCACCACTAAGTGGTGAACCTCGCAGTAACACATCACTGACATACTCCCACGAATAAAGAGGCTGTCCCATAATCAAAAATACTACGAGAAATAAGCTAAATTTAGCCTTTGTTGTCTAAAGTAAGCAGTCTTTCTATTACTGAGAGTAATTGTCGGACAGCCTATAAAGTTCGTGGGGTTTCTAAGGTCTCCATCGTCCATAGAGTTGCCTCTTTAGGGATATCAGTATTCCCTTCTGTTACATCTCTGTATGCAACATCCAACTGTTTTGCCTTCAATTTGAGAAGTTCTCTCAAATCCTTTGCTATACTACCTGTCAACACTTTCATCCTGTATTTAGGGCACTATATCAGATGATACGCCACGTTGTGGACACATGTGTTTGAATATTTCCATATTTTGCTAACTATCACCTATAAATAGGTGGCACTGACATATGAATATTTGGTGAGAATTAAATATGGTTCGCTCTCATCTCACCACTAAAGATAGTGGGCTTTCCCGCTCACGATATCGTAATTTTGGAGTTAAACTCCGTGCTCTAAAAGATATATTTATAACTTTGTTTTTATATTACTCTCGAATATATTATTAGATTACTCTGATTAATCTGAGATTTGAGTATAAACGTCCATATTGGTGTCAATCACCACCCATTAAAATGGGTGGTCTCCTTGCCCAGACCATTTTGAAATTGCTATAACTTTAATTCTTCAGCTTCACCGCTATTTATCAGTGCCCTTGCATTGGACTCTGGTAGAGTTACAATATCCTCAGCCTTGAATTCTCCATATACCTTTCCATCTATGCCAGCGATTGAAGGAAGGTCTCTGAGTATTCTCACAGTTATATAAGATATATTCTCCTCTTCTTCTTCCTCTTCTTCTATAAGAGTTCTTATCTCTCTTCTATCAATCCCAAAGTTTAGAATCTCCCTTCTGCTATCCTTGAGAGTATTTATAATGTACCTCATAATCTCTGCTTCTTCTTTTGTGAGATTCTCATATTCTATCTCCTCTCCTGATTTTACAAAATAAAGAGCATTTGAAACTATTTTGCGTTCCCTTGTCTCATATAAGTCAAGAGCTATATTTTTGATGTTCTCAAGTTCTTGCAAAGCCAGAGAGAATATAGAGACATCCTCATCTCTAAGCTTGCTATAACTAGAGTACTTCCGATTAATGAGTTCCTTTACCTCCTGATAAAAATTCTCTCCCAGGTCCTGGAGGTAGGGACTCACCTTCTCTTTCCTTTGAATTTCTATTAATTCCTTGGCGCGCATATTATCAAGGTTATATTTCAATTGTTTTTAACTTTCCATGCCTGTCCATAGCAATGTGAATTCCATTATTAAAATCATAAGCTTCAGCATAATACTCAGCTATTACCTCTACCATAATATAAAAAAGGGGAAGAACATATATATATCTACGCTTATAAATTTCTCAGGGATTAAAGTGATGGAAAGTTCTCATTCTACTGATGACGTGATTAAAGAAGCCAGAGGTCTAAAAGAGAGTTGGTATTCTCTTCTTGGCATATTAGAAAGCTTGGCTAATTTTGAAAAGGCAAGTGATATGAGCTTCAGGCAGGTTCTCAGGCGCTCAAGTATTCAGGCAAAACCCATAGAGGAAAAACTAAATTCTCTAAGTTTTGCTTTCAAGAGATATAATCCTGAGCTAAGGGATGAGATAGATCAGAGAATCATGCCCCTTTCTTCAGGCATTGTGGAACTGGAGAGTGCCCTTCAGAATGAAATAGCAAATCACAGGCAATATATAAAGATTAATGAGGCTATTTCTGAAATAGAAAAGGAACTTGAAGAGGTTGAGAAAGAAAAAAAAGAAGTAGAACCTAAAGTTGGGCTCATCTGCGGGAAATTTTTCCAGAGGAAGAACGAATATAAAATTTCTCTTGAAAGAATAAAAACAAGTCTCAGGAAGGAACTTGGATGGCTCGAAACGAATTTTATTAATAGAGCAGGGAAAATAGTCGAGGGATGTGTTATCCTCAGGGATGATGAAGAAATTGAAGTCATTGAGCTATTTTCCATTATTGTCAGAGAACCTTCAGCCATTAATTCTATTCACCTCAGGGAGAAAAATCCGAGAAAAAGATTCTTTGGTATTATCATGGCAGAGAATATTGAGCCTGAAGAAAAGGTTGCTGTTTTAAAGTATCTATGTGAAGAGATTGGAAAAAAATCCAGAAATATTAAGGAAAGAGGAAAAGCCAGAGCTGAAGAAGTGAGAGTTGAATTTGCAGACCTTGATTCAATAGAGAAAGCGTGCAGTGATATTGATAACAGAAGAAAGGAGACCGAAGGCTATGCGCTTGAACTCAGGGAGAAGATTGCAAAGCTTGAAGAGGAAAAACCTGGTGATTATGAGAATTATAACCTGATTCTCAAAATAAAGAGCAATCTTTCAGATATACTGTCCAATGGTGATATTGCCCTGCAGGAGCTCATTGATTTTATTGAGAAGAATATGGCAGGTGTGGAGCTGGAAACAAATCCTGAGAAAAGAATGCTGAAGTTGAAAATTAAGGAGCTTGAAAATCAGGTGAATTATCTGAAATCCAGAGTACCTACTCTTACAGATGAGCTGGAGAAGGCTTATAACGAAAATATGGAACTCAAAGGGAACCTTGGCGAAGTGACATCAGAACTTCAAAAAATCAAGTCGGAAAGGAGTTCTCTTGAAGAAACTCTGAATAATATTAAAGAAGAATACTCACTGTACAGGGAGAAGAAGGGAACTGAAATTGAAGAGCTTCATATTGAAAAGAAGAAGATTGAAGAGCAGATGAAAAAGCTTATGGAAAATTTTGAAACTTACAGAAATGAATCACAGGTGGAAATTAACAGGCTTAAAGAGAAGATTAGGAAGCTGGAAGAGGAGAAGTCTAACCTGACAGATGAAATAAATTCCAAGAATAATAGGATTTTGGAACTTGAGAGGAAAATAAATGAGATAAAGGAGAAGTTAAAGATTAATATCGAGGAGCTTCTGAAGGGGGTTGAAGATTGACATTTATTTCTGAAGAAGATTTTAAGAAAAGAGGAGAAGAGCTCAGAAGAAGCTGGTTTGAACTTTGCAGTTCTATTGAAGCTATTGATAAATTCCACGACCCTCTTGATAAGGAATATGAGAAGTACCTTGCTGAACTTATAAGCAGCACAGAGGAGGAGAAAAAACTTCTAACCCTTGTATCAGACTCTGCAATGAAACTATTCAAAGAGAAAAGGCAGGAATTTGGTAGCCTATCCGTTCCTCTTAAACATGACCTTGTGGATTTGGAGAAGTCACTTAAAGATAACCTTCATAGTCTTAAAAAATACAGTGAAACACTACCTCAAATTGAGAAAGTAGAGAAAGAGCTTGATATGAAAAGAAAAAGACTTACCGAGCTTAAAATACTGAAAGATGAAATATGTAGTGAATATGAAGAAAACCTGGAAATATACAGAACTAAAATAAATAATATTAGAGATATAACTTCTAATAAACTCATTAATATAAGAGACGAATTTATTGATGAGATTGAGGATATATTTAAGGGATATGAACTTCTTGATGAGAATGGCAAAAAGCTCAGCTTTGATATTCTCTTTCAGAATCTCATAAAAGACCCTGAATATTATAAAAAAGTAACAATTTCATCAAAAGGCTTCTTCAAACGCAAGTCAGACCTGGCTGCCAGAAATATATTGCTGAAATACAGGGCAGAGGCTGCAAAGGAAAAGATAATTCCACTGTTGGAAGAGGAAAAGAGAAAGACTTCTGATTTAGCTCATGAACAAAAAATAATGGAAGAGCTTAAAAGAAAATGTAACGAAATGAAAGTTGAGATAGGAGAGACAGCTAAGGTAAAAGATAGGCTTGAAAAGGAAAGTGATGATTTCAAGAAGATTATTGAAACTCATGGGAGGATGTTTTCTGACTACAGAGCTATGCTGGACATGAGGACGAATTTCCTTGGTATGCTTGAAAATGTCCGGAAGTACTGGAAGAAACTATTTGACCTTATTGAAGACTCCATTAAAGATTATACCCCTGAAGAGAGAGATACTGAGAAGAGAGAGCTTAGAATTTCTTTGAAAAACATGAGGCAGAACATCAGGGAAAGGGATGAGGTAATCAGGAGACTCAGAGTAGAAGTTGAGAATGCCGGGAAGAGGATTGAGATACTCAAGAAGGAAAATGAAGAGTTTGAAAGCAGGGTTAAGAGTCTTGAAAGAGTTAAATCTGAAAGAGAGAATAAAATTGAAGTTCTTGAGAATCAGGTATCAAATCTTAAATCTAAACTGGAGAAGAGAATTTATGAGATAAATCAGCTTCTCAGTGTAAAGAAGGAACTTACCTCACAGCTTGAGGAGAGTGTGGAGATTGCCGAGGGACTGGAGGTTAAAAAGAATAAGCTCGAAGAAGAGCTTGAAATGTTAAGAGGAGAGCTGGAAGATAGAGGTAATAGGATTAAAGACCTTGAAGGAGTTAAGACAGAACTAGATAATGAAGTAAAAGAACAGATTGAGAGGATAAAGGTCTTTAAGGCAGATAACAGTAGCCTGAAAGATAAAGTCAAGGTTTTCAAGGACAGTATTATTGAGGAAGATAAAAAGAGAAAAAAACTGGAGAGTAAACTGAAAAAAGTTGAAGAAGATATAGAAATAAAAGACAGAAACATTGCAATAGCTGAAAAAGATATAGATGACTTAAAGTTGAAGACTAAAAAGTTAACAGATGAAAACAGAAAACTTAATGGCAGAATCTCAGCTTTTGAGGAGCGTTCTGCTTCACGTGAGAAGGAGATTCTATCTCTGATGGAAGAACTCAATATAAAGAAGGTTGAATTCAGGGATATTCAGCAGGAGATTAAAAACATTGAAAACGAAAAAGATAAATTTTTTAAAGAAACAGAAGAGAAAATAACGAAGTTGGAAGCTGAAATAAAAAAACTTATAACTTCAAAGAAGAAAGAAAAAACGAAAAAGGTCAGAGAGAAGGAGAGCAGTAAAGAAGAGGCCAAGGTCAGTGAGAAGCTTAAGAATCTCAGAGATAGAAAGATTGAATAAGTCAGCTATTGACTAATTATGGCTTTTTCATATTCCTCCAGCCATGCAAGCTGACTTTCAATAGTTCTCCTTCCTCTATAGTAGGGGTAGTAGCGTTTCATAAGAGCCTTTGCTTCTGCCCTTACATCATAAATTCTTTTAATTGTCTCTTTAGTGCTTTCAGCCTTAATAAGTTCATTCTTGCTTTTCTTCATATGCATTTTTATCTCCCTGTGGGCTATCATCTCAATCTCATATAGGTGATTTTCAAGGAGTTTTAAATACTCCATAATCTCCTCCTTATCTTTACGTGCAGAGGAAGCTACCTCCTCAAATCTCCAAGCATCAGGGTTAATGCTCTTCACACACTTTACAACGCTTTTGAAGTCTGACTGTCCAAGCCTGATAAGGTAGCCTCTGATATTCTTTCTGTCAACCCCAAATAAAGCTGCAAGCATTTCCTGTTCTGCTTCACTTAGAAGGTTAAGAGCAGAGAATACTGCTTCTATTCTAACTGCGATATCTGAGTCAAGACTCCCTGCAGTTAGCTTAATGGCAAATAGGATATCTTCAATATGCTCAAGGGTTTCATTTTTAATCTCTGGTGCAAGGCCTCTCTTGATGCTGAGTTCCCTAAGAGAACTGAAGAAGCCCAACAGAGCAGAGTTTTTAAATTCGAAGATATATGGTATTCTCATAACTTGAACTTCTGCCCTTCCTGAAGACAGAATTTTTATGGGCACAAGAATTTCCTTGTACTCTTCTTTCTTGAGAAGAGGGGCACCAGGATAAGCCATAAGGAAGTCACTGAAGCTGAAGGTTGGAAGTCTAGAATATTTTTCAAGAGAGGCCATGGTTATATTTAAAACCTCCTCTATCTCTCTACAGATTTCCACAAGCGCCTTCTCTTCACATGGTCTTGTTGTGATTATAAAAATTCCTACATCTATACCCTCTCTGATAAGAGTATCGACAAGTACTCTTGCTTTTGAAATATACTCCTCTTCTTTCCCTCTGGGAACCTTGTGAAAGTACTCGATTTTTTCTTTTATGAAACTTTCTACTCCCACCTGAATCTTCACAAAATTAGCTTTTTTCATTTTCTTTACCAGTGAAATATCACTCAAAGCATCAACTCTTATCATAGCTCCGAATGATAGACTTCTGTTCAATCCTCTTTTAATAATTCCATCGAGAATTTCTTTGCACCAGTCCTTTGTCTGTATAAACTGGTCGTCGTCAAAAACTATCTCTTTAATTCCATGTTCTCTGGCTTCAGTGATAACTCTGAGAACCTTCTCAGGCGATACTCTTCTTCCAGGCAGGGTTCCTATTGAGCAGTATGTACAGGCATTCCAGTTACAGCCTCTCTGCACATAGAGACTGAGTCTGGAGTAGCTTCTGTCTTCAATAATATCCCAGGGATAGCTGGTGTATAAACTGTCAATTTCTTCTGCATTTGGAAAGGGTTTCAGGTGAAGCTTTATATTTTTATACTTCAGCCTGGGATTGAGTGTTTTTGCTCTTTTTATAAATGTATTTGTCCCATATATACCTGATACTGTACCTTCCTCCGTATTTATAAATATCTGGGAGACAGGAACTCTGATTTCAACCTCTTCCCCTTTAATCGTCACATTTCTTGAGAAGCTTTCATCAAGAATCTGTTCTGCCTTCTCTTTTGATATGGATGGAGGATAGCACTCTTCTTTTAGAAGAGGTAGAATCTCACTGCCGAGAAGTTTTGCCTCAGATGTTGTTTTAATCTCTGCTCTGTAAACATTAACTTCTTTTCTTCTTATATGTTTGAGTATGAGTGGCAGTGTTAAATCAGCCTCTCCCTCAACCACAATATCAACACCCTGACAAAGTGCAAGAGTCTCAGTGAAACCCTTGATACCATGCCCTCCTATTATTGTTGTTACGTGTGAATCCATGTTTTTTATTTCAATCAGACTCTTCAGATGCTCTTTGAGCTCAATGCTTGAGAAAATAGACACAGCTATTGCATCATAAGCTTTATCCTCTAAAACTGAAAGCAGTTCGGTTAGTGTAGGAAAAAAATCCACTTCATTCCCATTATCTCTCAGGAACTGAAGAAACAGGAGAATAGCAGGGGCTTCATCCCTCCCATACCTCTCATAGTCCATGAAAAAAGCCAGTTTTGCCATATTCTCATTTAGATATTTTAATCGGGCCCGACGGGATTTGAACCCGCGACGGACTGGTTAAGAGCCAGTCACTCTAGCCAGACTGAGTTACGGGCCCTATTGCAATAGGTATTCCATTAACTTGGAAAATTTTATTGTAAAGAAAATGGTGTATTACAATAATTTTTATATATGAGTTTCATAATAATTTATCATGTAGAAAAGATTGTTATTCATTAAATCTATAAGAATGTGATACCGTCAATCACCCACGACTAAAGTCGTGGGCTTGTCTCGTGAGAGGCAAGGGTAACAGGTTGATTAGGAGGCATTGAAAGATGCAGCAGCAGTTATTGGTAGAGTTAAAGAACACACCAGAGGATGCTCCTCAAGTCCTCTGCTCTGTAAGTGGGGCATTAAACAGAGAGGAAACT
>QIGD01000014.1 GCA_003229935.1 Methanobacteriota archaeon
CAGTTATATCTATTTGTATGATGATAATTAACTATGGTTCGCTCTCATCCAACGACTGAAGTCGTGGGCTTTCCCACTCACACTATCGTAAGTAACTTATCAAAAATTGTTGTTAAGAAAGATAGAATTTTAGAATTTTTTAAAACAATAATACCAGAATTCCAACAGATAAATGAATATACAACCTCAAAAGACATCATTATTGGTGGCAGCTAAAGATAAGGATTTTGAGATATTAACAGCAGATTTCCCATTATTTTCAAGATGTAAAAATCTTGGGATAAAGACTACTCATATGGAACGAATAAAGGAGATTGCTTTGGAATTTAGATAATCTTAAATTGCCGCCCTTTGAAACTACTCTTCGGACACCACATCATGTGAACTACCCACGACTAAAGAGGCTGTCTGACAATTCAATATCAGTGTTTAAAACCTAAATTTGGCACTTTGCCCGCTAACTTATTCGAAAAGTCAATTTGACAGAAGCCTGAAATATGTATTTTTAACCTCAGATTTATCACGTGATTGCCTGATTTTACCCTAAAATCACCTGAGAGAAAGGTTGAAATTAGAGAAAATGTGTCTTTTGCCGCATGATTTTTTGTATTCGACTGTAACTGTCAAATTCATTAGCGATATCTTGATGAATTTTTGCTAATTTTCTACTTTTTTCTGGGACTAATTTCTCTCTGAATAAACTGTCAAATTCTTTGTTGAATTTTGGGGAATTTCTGCTTTTTGGTGTTTAGAATAGCTGAATCTAATCTGTGAAAAAGAGAGATAGCAAAACATTAAGTGGTGAAGGTAAGATGTTTGGGTTAAACGGTCAAATCTGGGATGCAGGGCACACTGAGACTTTCGTCTCTGGTTAATGCTCCAACTTACAGAGCAGGGAACTTGAGGAGCATTTCCTGATGTGTTCTTGAACTCTACCAATAACTTCTGCATATACAATGTCTCCTAATCAACCTGTTACCCATGTCTCTCACGAGACAAGCCCACATGCTTTAGCCGTGGGTGATTGACAATTATCAGACCTCAGACAATTCAATTCTATCTCCCACAAGTTCTTTAAGGTCATCAAAAAACTCTGGATAGGATATGGCAACACTTTCTACATCATCTATTACTGTTTCACCGCTGCTTACAAGACCAAGAATAGAAAGAGCCATCACCATTCTATGGTCACTATAGCTCTTAACACTAGCACCTCTCGGCTTTTCCTTCCCTTCAATCTCCAGTCCGTCCCTCCTCTCCACAACCCTACAGCCAAACCGACGTAATTCAGTTGAACATGCACGTATTCTGTCGCTTTCCTTGTATCTTGCATGCTCAACATTGCGAATTATACTCTTTCCCCTTGCCACTGCAGCAAGAATAGCAACAGTTGGAAGCAAATCAGGAGTATCGCCAAGGTCAACCTCAATAGCTGAAAGCTCTCTCCCTTCAACAGCTATCATATTCTTCCTGATTTCAACCTTCGCACCCATCTCCTCGACAATACTTAAAATACGTTTATCGCCCTGAAGAGAATCAGAAATTAAATTTCCCACCTCGACTTTGCCTCTGCTCATGGCAGCAAGAGCTATAAAATAGCTTGCTGAGGAGTAGTCACCCTCTATTTTGAACTCTCTTCCTTTATATCTAGAAGAATGCACAATAAATTCCCTGTAGTTTATATTTTCAACCACAGCACCATAGCTTTTCATCATCTCAAGGGTTATATCAATATAAGGCTGTGACTTCAAAGGTGTGGTTATCTCTATAATCACATCCTCCTCTACATAAGGTGAGATTATAAGAAGAGAGGAGATAAACTGAGAGCTCATATCACCCTTTATTCTAATCCTGCCATTATTTATCCTACCCTCCTTACCATAAACCCTGACAGGAGGTCTTCCACCTGCCTGAAGAGTTTCAGAGTTAACACCGAGTTGAGCCAGAGCATCAAGAAGTGGCTGAATAGGCCTGCTCTGGAGTGATGTATCACCTGTAAGAGTAACCTCGCTGTCAAGGGCAGAAACACCTGTTAATAATCTCAAGCTGGTGCCTGAATTCCTACAGTCTATAAGCCTAGGCGAGCTCAGCTTACCAGAAGTCCCTCTGATTAAAACCTCATTTTTCTGTCTTTCAACTTCTGCCCCAAAGGCTTTCATAGCATTTAAAGTTACAAAGGTGTCATCTGACAGAAGAGGCTCAATTATTCTCGAGCTTCCATCAGCAAGACCTGATATTACAAAAGCTCTGTGAGTATAACTCTTCGAGGGAGGTGCTTTTACCCTTCCCTTCACACCTGCAGCTTCAGATATTAATGCTCTCATATCAATCATCAATCCACTAATATTAAATATTATTGAGAGTTAGTAACTTCTTGTATTAAAATATTTAGGGGTTAAAAGATGTTTTCAAGTCTCGAGGAGGAAATTGAACTTATCAAACGTCATGTGACAATCCTAAGGCTGGTTAAGGAGCTTCAACCAGTCGGGATTATAAAACTTTCAGATATAAGTGGGCTTCCCCAGCACAAAGTAAGGTACTCCCTGAGAATTCTTGAGAAGAAGGGAATAATCAAACCCTCACCCTCAGGTGCTATAATAACAGAAAAGGCAAAGGAACTGCTATCGAATCTTGAAAGAGATATTGGAAGAATTAAGAGAAAACTTGACGAATGTCTGGAGTAGATATATCTTTCAAAGAGTATTGTGAACTACTCATGCCTGAAGGCAGTGAGCTTTCTTGAAGGATACGTTGTGCAAAATTTACCTGCATATATTCTAATCAGAACAGAAATTTATAATTGATAGGACATTACAAAACAGTAAAAAGTGTACAAAGTAGTTAACATATCTTTTCTGGATTTTAAAAAGGTTATCTAATCATAAAAACAGTTAAATAATAGTGAGTATACTTCTCTAATATGTTAATTTCCAAGCTTTATATAAATGGAGAATGGATAGAACCATCCACTAAAGAATATCTCACAAAGATAAAAGCTACAACAGGGGAAGTGTATGGGAAGTTCCCAGCAGCTACAAAAGAGGATGTAGACAGAGCTGTAGATTCTGCTTATGATGCACAAAAAAAATGGGAAAGGCTAACTTCTGTAGAAAGGTCTAAGTTTTTATACAAGGCAATTGCACTTATAACTTATCGAAAACGAGAACTTGCAGAAATATTAATGGATGAAGTAGGTAAGCCTGAAAAGGAAGCGTATCAGGAGGTGGAAGGGGTAATAGACCAGTTACAATATTATGCAGAGTTTGCAAGAAAAATAACAGGAGAGGTAGTAGAAGGTACAAAATTCGAGCGCATAATCTATCAATATAAAGTTCCATATGGAGTGGTAGTAGCTATTATCCCCTGGAACTTTCCCGCAGCCATGACTGTGAGAAAGATAGGCCCGGCATTAATTACAGGAAATACTGTAGTGTTAAAACCCAGCTCAGACACGCCTTTTACAGCAGCCTGGATAGTGAAAATATTTCAAGAAACAGGGCTACCTCAAGGGGTTCTTAACATGATAACAGGAAAAGGTAGCGTAATTGGAGACTATCTAACATCCCATAAAGGAGTATCATTGATTACTTTAACAGGTGAGACAAGAACAGGGCAGCGAATTATGAAGTCTGCATCTTCAATCATGGCGAAACTTATCCTTGAACTGGGTGGTAAAGCACCATTTATAGTATGGCGGGATGCAAATATAAAGCTTGCAGCTAAAGTTTTAATGTGGGCAAAATACTGGAATGCAGGACAGTCATGTGTTGCTGCAGAGAGGCTCTATGTACATGAAGAAGTGTATGACGAATTTATTAACACTTTCATTAACATGACAAAGACGCTTAAGTTGGGTGGACCCAGAGAAAGCGATATGGGACCACTTATAAACAAAGTACAGGTAGAGAAAGTTCAAAGCTATGTAGAGCAGGCAGTAGCTCAGGGGGCTAAAGTAACATACGGTGGTAAAAAACCAGACTTAAGAGGTAAATATAAAGGTGGATTTTTCTATATGCCTACAATCTTAGAAAATGTAACACAGGACATGACAGTGTTTCAAGAAGAAATCTTTGGCCCGGTTATAGGAGCTATGAAAGTGCACGATTTTGATGAAGTAATTACATTAGCTAACGACTCTGATTATGGGTTGGCTTCATATTTGTTTACTTCAGATTTGAATCTGGGCATAAAAGCTGCTAGAGAGATGAAGTTCGGAGAACTGTATATTAATATGCCAGGCCCAGAAGCAACACAGGGATACCATACAGGATTTAGACTTTCGGGGCAGGCAGGAGAGAACTCAAAATTTGGAATAGAAGAGTATCTAAAAGTTAAAAATATCTACACAGATTATAGTAAAGACCCTACCTCAGGAGAAGTAATTCCTCCGTATAGAAGATAATTTTTTATTTTTTGGAAAATCCATTATCCACAATTATCCTGTATGTGATACATATTCAAAAATAAAAAATGACTTCCCGTCTATCTGGACTTCCCGTCTATCTGGTATTCATCTCTGCCCACTGAAGCTTTTTTCATAACATCCGTTGACACATAAACAGGGGCTTTGCATCTCACGGCAAGGGCTATGCTATCACTTGGCCTTGCATCAAACTCAAAGACTCCCCCATTTTTCCTGATTATGAGCCTTGCAAAGAATATGCCATCATTGAGGTCATCTATCAGAACCTTCTCAACACTGCTATCAAGCCCCTCAAGAATCTTAAGTACAAGGTCATGAGTCAGTGGCCTTGGATAAGGCATATCTTCGAGAGCAGTTTGAATTGAAAAAGCTTCAGCTGCTCCAATGTAAATAGGTAAAACTTTCTCCTCTTCGTTCTCGAGAAAAACAACAGGAGAAGCCCCCTCAGGCAATGAAGACATAAACACCCCTGCAATCTTCACCTTTTCAAAGCCCTCGACATACTCTGTTTTTTCCATGTTAATATCTTTCCTATTACTTTAGCCATAGTACTTAAATTAACGTTTACAACTGGAGGATTAGTATGGGTGCAACTATTGCTGAAAAAATTCTTGCACATAAATCTGGAAAAATTAGAGTGGAACCTGGCGAAATTATAGATGCTGAAGTAGATTACATCATGATAAATGATGTAACAGGACTTCCTGCTTTTGATGTCTTCAGAGAATTTGGTGAAAAAACACAACCTATCAGAGAAAAAAGTGTTCTTATCCCTGACCATTATGTTCCCAATAAAGACATACCAAGCGCAGAGCAGGCAAAAGCCATGCGTGAATTTGCATGGAAGTACAAAACCCACTACTTTGAAGTTGGAAGGAGTGGTGTATGTCATCAGCTCATGATTGAAAAGGGTTTTGTTGCCCCCGGAAGGCTTATAATTGGGGCAGATTCGCATACCTGCAGCTACGGTGCTCTGGGTGCCTTTTCCACAGGTGTGGGGTCAACCGAGGCAGCTTCGGCCATGGCTCTCGGGAGGCTGTGGTTCAGAATACCCGAGACTCAGAAATTCGTAGTCGAAGGAAAAGCTGGCAAAAACGTTATGGGTAAAGATATAATTCTCCATATAATCGGTGATATCGGTGTAGATGGAGCACTGTACAAAGCCATGGAGTTCTATGGTTCTGCTATTGAAGCTCTGCCCCTTGCAGACAGGATAACTATATCAAATATGGCAATTGAAGCTGGAGGAAAGGCAGGGATTATACCTCCTGATGATACAGTTTTCAGATATCTTGATGGCAGAGTAAAAGGCAGTTATAAACCAGTATATGCTGATAGAGATGCAGGGTACTCTGAAGTTTTTGAATATGATGCTGAGGATATTCCACCAACAGTGGCAAAACCATTCCTGCCCAGTAACACATCTCCCGCAAGTGAGCTTGGTAATATAACAATAGAGCAAGCATACCTTGGCTCCTGCACCAATGGAAGAATTGAAGATTTGAGAGTCGCAGCAGATATTCTGAAGAACAGAAAGGTGCACCCCAACGTAAGAATGATAATTGTGCCAGCAACTCAGGACGTGTATGAAAAGGCTCTGAATGAAAAGCTTATAGAAATCTTTATAAAAGCAGGTGCTTTCTTCTCAGGACCAACCTGCGGAGCATGTCTGGGTGGCTATATGGGTGTGCTTGCAAAAGGCGAGAGGGCAATAAGCTCAACCAACAGAAACTTCATCGGAAGAATGGGGCACAAGGATAGCGAGGTCTATCTTGCAAATCCAAAGGTTGTTACTGCCAGTGCAGTTACCGGAAGGATAACAGACCCGGATGAACTCGATTAATATTCTACATCAACCAGAAATTACGATATCGTGAGCGTGAAAGTCCACTATCTTTAGTGGTGAGATGAGAGCGAACCACAGCTAATTGCCACCCAACAATTCATATATAAATGTCACTTATGTGCAACTTTGTCGACATGGCAAAGTGTTTAATTGCCCCCACTGTAGCCACGTTGACCATGCTGACGTAAATGCTACGTCAGGTTGTGTGAAAACTCATGTTTACATGAAAAATAAGTAATATATGTCCTTCAAATCTAAAGATGGAGTAGAAAATTCACAAAATTGGTGATTTTCACACAGTCTGACGTTCAATATAGCATTGCATCAAGGCAGAAGTCAATCTGTTGCAGACAGAGATGTAACAGAAGGGAACACTGATATCCCTAAAAAGGCAACTCTATGGACGATGGAGACCTTAGAACCCAACGAACTTTAGTCGTGGGAATATGTCAGAGGCTAAATCCCTTCAAAGCCTTTATCAGATACTCCCTCCTCCATATAAACAGTATCAGAGAAAGAAAAATATAGACAGCAGAGAGCTCAACTCTTCCACCAACACTTGGAATGAAAAACTGAACAAGGAACAGGGCGAGAATTAAAAGTGCTTCTGGAACAGATACCTTGAGGTTCATAATTACGGCAATGGCAAAAAGACTCTGGGCTGCCGTGAGAAGAAGCTCTTCATTCTGCCTGTGGTCAAGTGGCAGGGCTCCAATACCGCCAAGAGAAAGGCTGTAAACTATTGGTATTGTGCCTATAAGCAAAGTCCACTGATTCAGCTTTGAAGAAATTAATGCGTTCAGAGAAGCTGTTGTCCTTGCCCTTTTAATAAGATAGGCAGCAACAATAAGCTCTGGAGACTCACTCGCGAGAGGAGCTATCCACTGCACCAGAAGAAAAGGATTTATACCAAAATGAGATGCACTTTTTATAAGCCCTTCTGAGAAGGATTCAACTGAAATCAATATTATGAAGCCTGAAAATACAAAAAATAGAATGACTGAAAGCCTTCTTTTTAAGCTGCCAAATGATGCAAGAAAACTGGGAACTCCTTCAAGCTTAGGTTCTTCATGTGGTGAGCGCATAACCATAATCATATAGGCTATATATAGAGAAACAAAAATCAATGTGTCAAAGAGGGATATATTTGGTTCGAAATATAGAGTGAAGGCATATAATGTGGCGGCAAGGAGAAATAAAATTTCTAGATTTATGGATTTATCCAGTTCAACGAATTTTTTACCAGTATTATTTCTCCAGTAAATTGCCAGAAGGAATACCATAGACCAGCCTATGCCTATCAAAAGCCTGTTTGCACCAGTCATATTAGCAACAGCATAATGAACATAGGAGCTCTGGGGTGCCTGACCAGCCTGCCAGGTGAAATACATATCCACAGCATACTCAGGCAAAACAGCTATCAGAGCAACAAAGGCAAGAGAAGCTGACATAGGCACATCTATCTCACTGGTCTCTGCAGCCCAGCTTAGAAGAAAGGCAGCACCGATTATGGCAACACCTGAGAAAAAAGCTGCCTGAGTAGGGTTTAATGATAAACCAGAAAAACTGATAACAATCCATGGTAAAGTAAGAAAAACTGCAGAGCCTATGGCAGCTATATTTTTATTAACCATCTTAAAGCAATTTATCTTAATCTGTTTTTAAACTTTGTCATTATCTGTAAATGTCGCTGGAATTCCTTCCCGTTTATACCTCTGGCTTCGTGAACAACCTACTATTATAAATATTAGTTTACTCACATTTTAATAATGAAAATCAAAGTGGTGATGGAAAACAGTGTTCTTAACCCCATAAATATATGCGGTGAGCACGGACTTTCTATCCTCATTGAGAAGAATGGCAGACGCTTTCTCTTTGACACTGGGCAGAGCCATAGAATTATTGATAATATCATTTCTATGAATATAGACTTGGGCAGCCTTGATGGAATAATAATAAGCCATGGACATTATGACCATACTGGTGGACTTAAAGCTGTTGTTGAAGCTTCAGGTGGCATTGATATTTACTCCCATCCGAAAATATTTATATCAAGATATGGAAAAAAGCCTTTCAACAGGTATATTGGCATGCCTTTCAGGAGGGAAGACCTTGAGAGTATAGGAGCCAGATTTATACCTGTTGTTGAGCCACTTGAAATTACAGAGAATTTATGGATAAGCGGTGAGGTTCCCAGAATAACAGACTTCGAAGGTAAGGATAAGAACCTGTATGTACTTGACGGCAAGAAGGAAAAGATTGACAGCTTCAGAGATGACTTTAGCCTCTATGCTGTTCTGGATGAAGGTGTCCTTGTTATAGCTGGATGTGCCCATGCAGGAGTCATAAATATTCTTGAACATGCAAAAGAAGTAACCGGTGTGGATAATATTTATGGAATTATTGGTGGAACTCATATAGGGCTTTCCAATGAAGAAAATAGGATTAGAACTCTTGAATACATAAAAAAACTCGATTTGAAGTTTCTTGCACCAAACCACTGCACAGGCCTAGATGTTATATCCCAGCTAAAGGCAATCTATGGTGATAGAATGCACTTCGCATCAGTAGGTGCTGATTTCAGTTTTTGAAAAGTGATAAAAGGGATGATTCATATATTCATATCATGCCTGATTATAAATGCCAGATCGTTAAAGCCATAAATAAGCTGAGGCCAATGTCCAAGGAGGTCTGCCTAAGATGCAAGAGTTCAAGGCTGCTGTGTGGAAGACCAAGCTGCCCCCTGCTAGCAAAGCTGAAAATTCAATCCCCCCTTGAGGATAAGCTGAAGGAAGACATTTATGGTCCGTCACCCGGTATATTTGTGGGTCATCGAGGTTATCCCGATGTTTTTATAGGCCCTCTAACATCTCTTGAGCCTGAGCTTGCAGAAATAAGCGATAACCCGAACAGGTGGTATGGCTTTGATTTCAATGAGATAATAAAGTTGCGCTCAACACTGGTGCGCTCAAAGAGCAGACAGAATGTTAAAGAAAAGACAAGACTAGTTGAAAAGTCCCAAGAAATCGCTCTATCACTAAAGCCAACCTACACAGAGATAAGCTTTGAAAGAAAGCCCAGCTTTTCTGTCAGCTTTTCCACTCTGAGTCAGCCACAGGGTCCTGTTGGCCTGATTAAAAAATTTGATATTGCCGGTAACACGAAGATACCCGAAAAGGTTGACTCTGTTGTTGGAGATGAAATAAGCTCCACAGAGGCTGCAATGCTTTTATTCAAATCCGGCTATGATGTATATTATGTAACCAAAGTACTGTCTTCAGGTGTTCTTGGCAGAGAAGATAGAAAAAAACTTGTGCCCACAAGATGGAGTATAACAGCAACTGATGACATACTCGGCAAAGCTATGATAAATGAGATTAAGGACTACCCTGTTATCAACGAATATAGAGTATATAGCAATACCTACCTTGATAATCACTTTGAAATACTCCTCCTGCCAAGGAAATGGGAATATGAACAGTTTGAAGCATGGGCACCCAACACACTCTGGACACTTGCTATGGAAAAGCCTGCAATAAACTATGAATATGAAGGCTATCATGGAAGGAGCAATTATGCAGAGCAGGAAGGCGGTGGATACTACGCAGCTCGCTTTGGTGTTCTTGAAGCTATTGCAAAGCTAAGAAAGCAGGCCTGTGCCGTTGTTTTCAGAGAGATCTATGAGGGTTATATAATGCCTGTGGGTGTCTGGGAGGTGAGGGAAAATGTTAGAAAAGCTATGGCTTCTGAACCATATAAGTATAACACGCTTAATGAAGCTCTAAACAGTATATCTAAAAGACTTAAAATCCCTATGAATGAGTATCTTACCAGAACCAGAATCTTACGGCAGAGAAGACTGGAGGATTTTCTTAATGTTTAATGAAGCAATGCTGATTCTCGCAGCTGCCGGAGCTATTATTGCCAGTTACACTGACATAAAATATGGGTTAATTCCAAACAGGCTGACCTTTCCTTTAATGCTATCTGGTTTAGCTGGATATTTTATTTATTCTTTATATTATAAAAATATTTCAATATTCATAACCACTATAATGGCTTTTATTGTGGTTTTTATTCTTAGTTATCTTCTATGGACACTGGGAGTTTTCAGCGCAGGTGATGCAAAGGAATTTATGTTTCTTTCAGCTCTTGTTCCAGTCTATCCTGACTTTCTGGGATTTTCTCCTGCCATGCCATTCTATCCTTTTCCTGTTGCCTTTCTGATCAACACTTTTCTTGTAATATTCCCAGTTATATTCATATATGGTGTGTTCCTAACTTTTAGACTGGGAAAAATATCAGAATTAAATTTAAATTTTAAAAAGTCCCTTTTTGGTGCTCTTGTTATAATTATATCCTACCTTTTATCTGAATTGACAACTCCCCTCGCTTTTCCGGTTTCTTTTATTGCCATTTATCTGATTAAAAGCAGATGGGTGAGAGTAATTCTGATAACCTCTATTTTAAGCAGTTATGTCTTGCTTAATCCCAATATTTATGCAATAAAAACAATAGTTATTAGATATGTGTTTATCTCAATAATATTTATAATATCAGGTGTTATTATGGCTCTAGTTTCTGTGGTGAGAAAGTATGGTCTGGTAAGAGAAATAAAAATCTCTGAGCTTGAAGAGGGTATGATAGCCGCGGAAGAGATTTATATCCGCAGTGATAAAGTAATAAAGGAAGAGCCAGACTATATCGGAAAGGCACTGAAGCTACTCAGAGGAACGAGAGGAGGAGAAGTACAGGTGGTGACAACAAAAGCTTCCGGAGTTTCAAAGACGGAGATTGAAAAGCTAAAGGAGCTTGTGGAAAAGAACAAAACCGAAGATAGTATAAAAATCAAACGAAGAATGCCCTTTGCCCCGGTAATACTTGCAGGCTTTATTATATCCTTGATATATGGGGATATAAGTCTACTTCTGAGACAGATGGTGGGATAGATGAATAGAAGTGCTCAGGTTACTCTTGAATTTATTGTAATTATTGGGATTTTTATGATTATATTTACCGGAATAACTCTACCCATGGCATTTAAGGTAAGCAGTGCTTCGAGAGACAATGCAATTATTCTGGAGATGAAAAATAATTTAAATAATATAGCTTCTGGTGTAGAAGTTGTGGGTTCTCAGGGCTATGGAAGTACCAGAACTGTCAAAATAACTTCTGATATTAGCAACTGGGGTATATCTGCCTATCCGGGTTACCTCAACAGAACTCTTGTCTATTATGTTAATTTTAGCAGCAATGTTAGAATACCCACCAAGATTAAAACAAATATAAGAGGCATAGGTGCTCTTGGCACAGATATAGGCTGGGTGGAAGAGAATAATGGTACATTGACAAATTCATTTTATAATTTTAATGGAAACGGAAAGGGAACATGGAAGGTGAGAATAGAAAATATGAATTTAGGATATACTAGGGGTGTTATTCGCATAGGAAACACTCTTATTGATGGAGATACTATAAATATAACTATATTACCTCAGTGATTAAAGTCAATCACCACCTGTTTTAATGGATGGCTTGTCCTGTTAGGGATAAGAGTAACAGGTTGATTAGGAGGCATAGGAATATGCAGAAGTTATTGGTAGAGTTCAAGAACGCACCAGAGGCTCCTCCTCAAGTCCCCTGCTCTGTAAGTGAGGCATTAAACAGAAAGGAAACTCTCAGTGTGCTAGTACTGGTCAATAACAACTCTGCTCAGGAGATACACTCTGGCAAGAGTGGACAGGACTTACAAGTCCCTGTCATAAATATGCAAAAACAATCTATGATTGATGGTATGAAGAACAGTGAACAGGTTGAAATACCTACTGGTTTATATTTGATTAAAATTATAATTGTTAAAGAGGTGAAAAGGGCAATTCCTCCGCCCATTGTAAGGGGTGGTCTCATTGCCCAACTATTATGAATAGGGCGCAGATTACTATTGAGACTCTTATAGTCATGGGAGTAGTAATGCTGATACTTGTCGGCGTTTCTCTGCCCCTAACATTCAGTTCCACAAAGGATTTGAATGATGTGCAGCTTTTCAGTGATGCGAAGTTTGTGTTGGATAGTATTTCAATGAAAACAAATAGCATTACAACAGATTATGGTTCAGGGTCACTTGTAATTCATATCCCTGGCTTTACTTCGGCAGGTACGGCTGGAGGTGAACCGTTAATTCAGAGAACTACAAGGATTTATCTCGATGCGACTGGAAATAAGATTTTTGCCGATGTTTCGGCAGTCAGAAGAAATAAAGATGGAACTGTGATTCAAAATGAAACAAAGATTATTTCCAAGGATTTACTCGGTAACGGGTGGGTACTTGGAAACTCTTCTGGAAATGCTGTAATTGTTGAAAATAGAGGTGCATTTTATGCCTTCAATATCTCATGGAAGAATATCACTTTCAGCAGAGAGTGATAAAAAAGCCCAGATTACAATTGAAGTGATAGTAGTGATAGGAATATTCCTGATAGTATTTTCAAGTCTTATCAATCTAAGCTTTGAGAGATTTCATCTTGCCCAAGAGGTTGGTTCTGCAGGTGAGGCAAAGATGACCGGACAGTTTATTGCCAGTGCTATCAACAATGTTTATTCAAATGGCGGGGGTTTCAGCATACATCTGAATGAGAATAAAATTAATTTTAGTGAATTATCATCTTCAGAAATTAGAGGTTCTGGCGTTATCCTCCCTATTATTATTAATAATTCAGAAAGGAGAGTCGTTATAAACAAGAATTTCTCCTCTATGGGGGGAACATCCTTGTACGCTTCCATACCTATAATCCCTGATAATATTACCAGAGAGAATTCAACATTAGCCTATCCACAATTAACTATTAGGAATAACGGAACTGATGTAATTATTTATGCTTCTATAAACAATATTAAAGTGGTATCGTAAATGAATTCTAGAGCAGATAGAAAGGCACAGGCAGCACTGGAATATATAATTGTTGTAGGAGTGATGCTTTTAATAGTCACAAGTATGCTTCCGGTTATAACAAAGCAGGCGCAGCTGAGCAAAGCCACAGCAGCAATAAGAGATGGTGCAACCTATGGTGCTGGTTTAAGGGCGCTTGGATTCAAGGCAAGCAAGAGCAATTATGTTCCAGATGGAGCAATAAAAATTAAAGAGATTGGGATGGTGAATAATGGAACAAATGGAAACCTCAAGAGCTATATGTCCAGAATTCATATAATCGCACCAGATTATATTAAAGACAATTCCACTTATACACATAGAGTGGGAGCCAGTGTGTGCACCCAGGCTCTCAGACAGCTTTACTATGCCTTCAATGGCAGGTATCCAGGAGGAGGCAAAATTGACAGTGTTAATACATCCTACTATTACTTTACATGTGAATATACTTTTAATTGAGTGATAATATGCAGAAATTAGAGAAAATAGGCAAGTATACGCTTAATACCCTGGATAGAATTTATTATCACATTGTGGGGGTAATTATAAAGATAATCCTGCTATTCAGAATGTTAGGGACTTTTGAAAGAAAGAAGATTCTGCCAATTTTTGAGAGAAGAGGCGTATCAATAAAAGATTATACTATCCTCAAACTTCAGATTTCCTCTCTTATCTTCTTTCTGGTGATTGCAGCCTCTGCTTTTGGTTTCCTTTCTTATTCCAAAGCTCTTGTTCTTTCTGTAATAAGTGGCTCATATTCTCTTTATGCCATATTTACTCAGTTGAAAATTAATTTTGGTAAAGATTATCATGCTTACAGAGACTTCTTTCTGGGGTATCTTGCAATTTCTATTTTAATTCTTATTTTCAGCAGACTTTCAGGAGTAGAGGGACACAGAAGGTATATTTATACAATGCTATTCTCCCTTATAATTGCAGTAGCTTTTTCAGTTTTCTTTAAGAAAAGATACGGCAGAAATTATACATATAGTAAAGTCTTGGAAGCCGGCAATGTTGCCATTGTGAAGTCAAGTTATGACCTTCTGTCAGGAGTAAAACCAGGGCTTTTCCCTGTTGTGAATACAGCAAAAGCTAAAAAGGGAGATAGAGTTAAGGTCAGAGTTGAAAGCGGACTTCTCAATTTAAGAGGCTCGAAACCTGTTGAGATATTAGAAGTGGCGAAGAAAGGATGATAGAGAACTCCTAATCATATCTTTTATTATCTAAGAGCCTTCGGCATTCTCCCGATTTAGAATTAAAATTCCAATAACTCAGTTTATATTATTTTATATTCGAAAAGTAATCATTCCTCAATTTTTTTAGGACGATAATCCACTAATAAGATTTTAATACAGATTTAAAATATAAAACAGTAAAGTTTATATTAGTAGCCACCAATATTAAAGTAAAAACTTAAATATAGGTTACTATTATGTTTTTTCTAAAATACAATGGAAAATTTCTTTTACACAGTGAGATATGTGACTTTAATTCACTTATTTCATATAAGGAATTGGATATCAAAGAAGAACGATGAAGGATTTTGCATTGTTCGTGAAGATGCTTGTTGATGAAGAATATCCAGATGTTGAAGTCGTCCGACTGGTAATGGACAATCTCAGTACCCACAAAGAAAAGGCGTTCTATGAAACGTTCACCAAAGATGAGGCAGAAAGAATACTCATGCGTCATCGGTTAAGCGTTTTGAAGAGGGAATATTTCACAACCACAGGCGTTTTGTCTGGTTACCGTGGAATTTGATTAGACTACAATACAGTCCTAGAGCTTATCGCCGCCTTGTAAAAACCCTCATGCAAACAGAATCCGTCTTCAGGAACGCATTAACCGATGACCAATGAAAGAATACTGAACAAGATTGAATTTCAGGTAGTGTCCTATAAACCGTTACTTATATATATACATGATTAGTAACCTCTAATACATGATAGGAGTTGACCCTAAAAAACAGGTATGTCT
>QIGD01000015.1 GCA_003229935.1 Methanobacteriota archaeon
GTAATCTATATCGCCGCTCCGGTAGTGTAGATCGGTCAATCATGCCGGCCTTTCGAGCCGGTGACTCGGGTTCAAATCCCGACCGGAGCATCCCTTAGCCGCTACAAAAGCATTTGGAGCTTTTAAAGCTCCAAATGCAGGCAAAAAGATATGGTGACTGGAGGGAGTTAAAGAGAAAATTTCAAAAGAAAGTTAAGGAAAATGTCAATCACCATCAATTAAAATTGGTGGTCTTCTTGCCCAAATTATTTTAAAAAGAGCGGCACGTTACGCCAAATTATGAGGTTGAAGGAAAATCACTTCTTATCATTGACTAAAATTTATATCTCAATTGTAAATTCCTCAATGAATTTCCCATTATCAACATCTTCAATCCATTGTTTGACTTCATTTACCCTCTTTCTTAGTTCTATTTGAAGCTCTTCTTGACTGACTTTTCGATAATCGATACCTTCAAATTTAAAAGTCCTCTTTACACCCTGATATGAAAAAGTTGTAGGAACACTGGCAAAAATACCGAGATTAAGTTCTTCATAATCGTAACCGCATATCTCCCGACTTAGCAGATACACGTTATTATCATTAAAGCTGTATTTTTTTTCGTTATATTCAAATTCAAACAAAGTAGATTCGCCTGATTCTATTCTTCTTACTTTCAATTTTGCCATATTAATCCCTTCTTTTGTTGTTATTGGAATCATAGATTTTTAAAGTATATAAATTTTGTTTTGACAACTTCACCTATATAATGCTGGACTCTTTGGTTTCATATAATATATTATGACATATATACTCCCTATTCTCTCAAGAAGTCTCTTATCTCTCCACTTATCTCTTCAGGTTCCACAAAGGTTATGCACTGTTTAAAATCATCGGGGAAATAGCGGAGATATTCGGTGCGGTCATCAATAATCACTATACCTGCTTTATCTCTTTCACTTCTTACTGCCCTGCCTGCTGCCTGCATAACTCTGTTTATCATGGGTAAAACAGAAAGGAAAATGAAGGACTTTCCAGGTCCGAATTTCTTGTCATAAGTTTTCTGCCTGAGTTCCATCTCTGAATCTGGCGCAGGGAAGGGTAAACCTGCAATAACCACAGCTTTAACAAGACTTTTTCTTATACCTTCTTCAACTCTTGTGAATTCAACACCCTCGCTGAACTTACCTCCAGCAACACCAAGTATTATACCTTTGCCTGTTTCTATAGCCTTTTTTCTCAATTTCTCTGCGTCTCTATTATCTTTCGGCTCAACAGTTGCCTCGAGCCATTCAGAAACTTGTCTCATAATATCATAACTGGGTAAAAAAGCAAGAGTAATTCCTCCTGCTGCCGAGGCTATTTTTTCAATTTCCCTAGCATAGCTCTTCCAGAGTTTTTGCCCCATAGCCTTCCTTAAGACAAGGCTTGAGTTCAACCCCTTTTTAATTCCGAGGTACAGTAGTGAATTTCTATATATATTAGGTAAAGAATATTCCTCTGCTTCTTCGATGTCCAGAAGAGTCTTATAAATTTCAATGGGTTCTAGGGTACCGCTCATTAGAAGAAGTTTTCTGCTCTGCTTAAGAGATGAAAAGACCTCACCCGGAAGTACAGGCTTAAGATGGAGCGAGCTACCTTTTCTGAAGAAAATCCAGTTATCATCCCCTAACAGTCTGAAAGCTGAGTCAAAAAAGGCTGCAACCCTGTAGGTATAGGAAACCTTCCTTCCCTTCATGAGTTTTCTCTGGAGGATTTCTACACCAAGTGCGTAGATTTTTTCAACATCATCTCTCGAAATAAACTCCTCAAAGTTAACCTGTCCCTCTCCGCATCTAAAAAGCTTCTCGATGTTTGAGAAATTATAGTCCACTTCCTTCTGAGCAAGTTTTAATGTTCTCTCACTCAGACTTTTTGAGATTATATCCAGACTCTGTAGATTATGAGCCTCATCTACTATAAGGAGAAGTTCGTCATAACCAAGTTTTAGCTTGCCAAGGAATAAATTCCTTAAAAAAGGGTTGAGCATATACTGATATGCGGCAATAATCACCCTTGCAAACTTTGCAAGTTCGAAATTAACCAGATATGGGCAGCCGTAACTTAAAATTTTTTTTCTGTCTTCTCCAAGAGCAAGGGCTTCAGCAAGGTAGATTATCTCATCCTGTTTCTCTTTAAAAAGTCTTCTGTAACTGCAATCCTGTTTGAGCTTACAGAGCTGGAGAAATTCTTCATATCCTATATCATCATTTCTGAAGATAGGGCATAGTTCAAGCTTAGATTTTATCTGAACTGTGAGAAAGGCTTTCCCTGTTTTATCTGAAATTGCTTTTGCCTCTCTGAGAAAGATTTCAGCCTGACTTTTTGTTCTGGTTAAAACAACAATCTTCTCTTTTGCCTGTCTGTCAGCGAGAAATGAACAGAGAGATGCAACACTTTTGCCTATTCCTGTAGGTACACTGGCAAGAAGCCTGTCACTAGTATAGGCTACCTGCATAAATTCATCCTGAAATCTTCTTGGCTTGTTGTAAGGAAAAAGTTCTGTCGGTAGAGGCATTACTAAACTCTTCCTCTTGCCATATCAAAAAAGTATTTGTGAAGCCTTATATCCCTGGTAAGCTCAGGATGGAAAGAGCTGACAAGATATTTTCCCTGCCTTGCGAGAACCACAGCATTGTCCACATCTGCCAGAACTTTCACATTATCTCCAGCTTTTTTTATTACTGGTGCCCTTATGAATACAGCATGAAATGGCTCTTCACCAAGCACAGGAATACTGAGTTGTGCTTCGAAACTTTCCACTTGCCTACCAAAAGCATTTCTTTCAATAATTATATCCATTTTTTTCAGAGAAAACTGGCTTTCATAACCTATTATTCTATTTGAAATAAGAATTGCCCCGGCACATGTCCCAAAAATAGCAAGATTGTCATTTTTCTCTATAGCCTTATCAATCCCATATTTTAGTATAAGTTTTCCCTGGGTTGTACTCTCACCACCAGGTATAATTAAAGCATCAAGACCTTCCACCTGGGCAGCCTTACTTAACTTCTGCACATCATCTTCTAACTCGCTGGCTCTCTCTGCCATATTAATGTGCTCTTCTACATCACCCTGGAAAGCAAGAACGCCTATTTTCATAATATTCTGGCAATGAAATTCTCTCTTAAGAGAAGGGGGAAATTACCTTTTCTCACCTCTTTTAAATATATTCCTTTTCCATATTTTACTTATTCAGTTCGCGATTTATTATAGTTTCGAACGCATTATAGGGCTGGGCACCTACAAGAGGTATGCCGTTTATAAAGAATGTAGGCGTACCTGTAACTCCCGCTTTTATCCCTGCCTGTTTATCCTGTTTCACTTTATTTATATACTTTTGTGAAGTAAAACAGGAATTAAACTCAGTCATATTCATATCAAGTTCTTCTGCATATTTTGAAAAATTGCCGGTTTTACTCCATTCATTTTGATTGGTAAAGAGAAGATTATGATATTCCCAATATTTACCCTGTTCGCCTGCACAGTCGGCTGCAAGACTTGCATTCATAGCAAAAATATGCATATTAACAAGTGGAAAATCTCTGTAAACAAATTTAATTTTACCTGCATAGTTTTTAAGTATTTTACTTTCTGTCTGTTTGTAAAATCTATCGCACAAAGGACACTGATAATCAGCGAACTCGATTATTACAACTGAAGCATTTTTAGGACCAATATATGGGCTGTCATCAGCAGTAACATTGACTTTTGTGAGTTCTTTCATAGGTTTTTTCTGAAGAGCTTCACTCATATTAAGGAGATTGAAAATGAGAATTTTCCCATCTTTTGTTATCCATACTGGCCTTGTGTTAATAACCTGTCCATTTTTAATTATATCTATATTGAGCTCATACAGCTCTCCATATTCTTTCATTGAGCTAATTCTCCCATCAAAACCCTTTGGCTGAAGAAGCCTGCTATTGATAAAGTTCATTGCATTATCACCAGCAGTCATGGGAAAAATCGAACTTTTTTTCTCTGCTCTATGTTCGGAAAATATAAAGCTTCCTGTGATCCCTCCTATTACAATACCTACTAGGAGGCCGAGGACAATGAGCTTTGCCTCTTTGCTTTCCATTTTATACTTAAACTCCTCTTGTCTGAAGCAGCTCCTCCTCTTTAAGCTGTTTTATGTCAAGACCTTTCATAGCTGTACCTATACCCCTGCTCACCTGAGCAAGAAGTTTAAAATCCTCGTAATGGGTTGTTGCTTCAACTATAGCCTTTGCTCTTGCTTCTGGGTCAGAGGACTTGAATATCCCTGAGCCCACAAATGTGCCCTCTGCACCGAGCTGCATCATAAGACTGGCATCAGCGGGCGTCGCTATACCCCCAGCTGCAAAGTTGACAACAGGCAGTCTACCAAGTTTTGCAACCTCTCTAACAAGCTCATATGGTACCTGAAGGTCTGCTGCAGCCGCATATAGTTCTTCCTCTCTGATACTACTGATTCTTGCAATCTCGCTAACAACAAGGCGCATATGACGCACAGCCTCTACAATATTTCCCGAGCCTGCCTCGCCCTTTGTTCTTATCATGGCAGCACCTTCGGCAATTCTCCTCAGAGCTTCGCCAAGGTTTCTCGCTCCACATACAAATGGTACATTATATTTTGTCTTGTCTATATGATTTGCCTCGTCAGCAGGAGTTAAAACCTCACTCTCATCTATAAAATCCACGCCCATATATTCAAGAATCTGAGCCTCGGCAAAGTGTCCAATTCTTACTTTTGCCATAACAGGTATGCTGACAACATCCAAAATTTCCTGAATTTTAATAGGATCTGCCATCCTCGCTACTCCACCCTCTGCCCTGATATCTGCAGGAACTCTCTCGAGAGCCATGACAGCTACAGCACCAGCGTCTTCTGCAATAGCTGCCTGTTCGGCATTTGTGACATCCATAATAACACCACCCTTTAGCATCTTGGCAAGGCCGCGTTTAACTTCAATAGTTCCTTTTTCCATCTCACTACCTCCTTGTAATAAATTCCTTAATCATTTTCTTCTTTTGTAGAGTTAATTCTACAGATTTCTCGATTCTGTCTTTCATATTATCAAACTCTTCAGGATAACTTTCACCTATGAACTTTTTAACCTTTGTGTAGGAAGCTTCCCTAAATTTTGGTTCAAGCTTCTTCAGCTTTTGCTCTGACTCAATATAAACTCCACTGCCTTTTTCTACTCTGCCAACCTCATAAATTTTTGCCACGCCTTCAAGGGTTTTTATAATATCCTTACTATAATCTCCAGGCAGAATTATCATCAGCGCATCTGTGGAAATTCCGAGAGGGTCAATCTCAAGCTCTTCCAGCATTTTGAGAACTATGGGGTTAACTGTTTTATAAATTTCGGATTCATAGAATACCAGTTTTTTATTTGATGTTGTTGAAATTTCATGAGCATCCCCTCTAAGCCCACCATTGGTTATGTCTATAAGGGAATGAACTTCAGGGAAATATCTCGATTCCATCAGAGCATTGCAGGCAAGCATAAAATCCACATTCAGAGTTTCTCTGACGACCTCATAGAAACCATGATATATTGCTATTGTGCTGATTGTCCCTCCCCCATATCCCTCTGCTACGAGTATAATATCCCCATCTTCTGCATTCTTCCTTGCTTTTGGCATTTCCTCTGAGACTCCAACAGCTCCAACTCCTGCAACAAGACGGGAGCCAAATACCATATCTCCCCCAACCCTGAGGGTGCTACCAGCAACAAGAGGTGTTGATGTAAGTTCTCCCACAAGGCTAACGCCTGCTGTAAAGTCGAAGAGCTTTCCAATATCGCCATCATCACTGAGATGAAGGTCACTAGTAAGAGCAACCGGCCTTGACCCCATAACGTAGATATCCCTTAGTGTTGCTCTTGAAGCATGAAAGCCGGCAAGAAAAGGGAAGTCGCTAAGCCTTGAATGCATTCCATCCACAGCCACAGTTATATAGCTTTTACCTGCTCTGACAACACCTGCATCATCCTGCTCCTTCGGGCCTACAATTGCACCGGTTTCTTCTATAATTTCTGCTATCTTTCTGTGAACAAAAAAGTCACCTTCACCTCTTGAACCTACTCCAAATTCTCCCATTTTGACATGTGCTTTAGGAGTGGATAGAATCCTCTCAATAAGCTCTCCCCTATATTTATAATTCTCAGATATTTCAGCCTCTGCTATAACCTCTCCAGCAAAAGCTTTTCTTTTTTCATAGTCCCAGCTTTTGAACTCAGATATTGCCTCTACCAACTCCTGAATAATCCTCTCCTTTTCCATGCCATTCTCAATTCTTCTCTTTACAAAGCCCTCGATATCCATTAATACAAAAGGTTAATATTAACGTATATTTATATTATAACCATCATGGATTCTTCATTATGTTTTTTATTCAGCAGGCTTTAGAGCATGCAGAAGATGCTATCTCCAGTCATAAAACGGATGTCAATTTGCTGTAAGTTAATAAAGCCTTCTCTGACATACTCCCACGATAAAGTTCGTGGGGTTCTAAGGTCTCCATCGTCCATAGAGTTGCCTTTTTAGGGATATCAGTGTTCCCTTCTGTTACATCTCTGTCTACAATAGATTGACCTATGCCTTGACGCAATGCTATATTGAACGCAGCATTTACGTCAGCATGGTCAACGTGGCCACAGTGGGGACACTTACACTTTGCCATTCCTGCTGCTTATCAGTCCATCCTTGAACCTTCCTGACTCGTATATTGTGGATCAACATAGACAATAAGTATTCCGAGCAGTTTAGCCTTGTATTCTATCATCTGTCGAAGCTGATAGAACACCCAACTGTTCAGGGAATATCTGAACGACCTAATAGATTTGGCATTACGAGTGCCTTCCAAGTTCTCCATCTCCAAGCCACTTTTACTATATTTTACCATATCGACAAAGTTAGATATAGGTGACAATTAGCTGTGGTTCGCTTTCATTCTACTACTAAAGATAGTGGGCTTTCACGTTCACGATATCGTAAGCTTATAAGTCTTGAAAAGGAAGAAATTGTTGGTCCAAATTTGACAGTTTAATCCAAACATCTTACCTTCGCCACTTAATGTTTTGCTATCTCTCTTTTTTATAGATTAAATTCAGTTATTCTAAACACTAAAAAGCAGAAATTCCTCAAAAATTTAACCAAGAATTTGACAGTTACAGTCGAATACAAAAAATCATGCGGCAAAAGACACATCTTTTCTAATTTCAATCCCTCTCTCAGGTGATCTTATGGCAAAATCAGGCAATCACGTGATAAATCTGGGGTAAAAACCATATATTTCCAGCTTATGTCAAATTGATTTTTCGAATAAGTTAGCGGAGCAATGTGTCAAAGTTATAGTGGGGACGATTGAAAAGTTCAAGATAAAGGAAGAGGAACAGTCCCGGTAAAAGAAAGGTAGCTGGTCATATAACACTATTTTAGGTTAGATGAAGATTGAAGGACGCTGAAAAGATAAACAGAGCTTTTTTCTATTCCTCCCTTCCCTACTCATATCAACTTTTCAAATTTTAAAATGTCTTCTTTCTTTCCTGCCACCAGCAGATTCATTCCCTCTCTCAGAGTTGTCGAGACTGTAAATCCAACAGGTTTGTCGTCTTCGTCCAATACAGTTATAATCGTACAGCCTGTTTTTTTCCTTATGTCCAGTTCACCAATAGAAATTCCCCTTATTTTACTATTCTCTGTAACAGTAAATTTTTCAATATTTATGCCGCTATAACTTAATTTAACATCTTTACCTATCTCTACACCCTTAAGCAGAGACATGGCAAGAGTTTGAGCTGAAATCGAAGAGAGAGGAGCAACATAGTCGGCACCTGCTCTATATATCTTTCCAAGACTGTATGTGCTGTTAGCTCTTGCAATCACTGTAACATCTGGATACATATTTTTAATAATTAAAGTACAAAATATAACATCTCTATCTTCTGGAAGGGCTATAATAACAGTGTCATTGCTATTCAGCGAGAGACTCTTCCAGATTTTCTCCTCCAGTACATCACCCTTCACAAGAAACATACCATCAGTTTTCTGAACAATATCAGATAATTTAACCTCTCTTTCTGGAGATACCACGACCTCCTCTCTTAAGAATTTGAATTTTCTGTCTATAACATAAACTTCACTGAAATGTTTTAAAATTATTCTGGCTGCTGATTCACCGGTATCACCAAAACCAGCTATAATAAATTTTCTCATCATCCCACCGCCATATTCAAAAGCTTTTTTAACTGTCTTTTACTTCCAACAGCAAGAAGCACAGAGTTGCTCTTCATAAACTCATCAAAAGATGGATTGAATATAAACTCGCCATCCTTCCAGAGTCCAAGAACAGTGCATCCTGTCCTGTTTCTTATTCTGCTTTCTCCCAGGGTTCTGCCAACCAGTTTGCTTCTGCTGGTAAGAAAAATTTCTGCAACATCTATGTCTTTAACAATCTCTATAGCAGAGGTTATTTCATGCCTCACAGCATCGAGGGCTATTCTTGCCATGTGTATTCCAAGGACACCTTTTATAGAAAGCACCTTCGTTGCTCCGGCATATACAAGGAATTTGGAGTGGTATGGGTCTTCTGCAATTGCCACCTTTGGCAGGACATAATCTCCAACGCAGAGAAGTATGTCAGCATTTTTTGATTCGTCTCTGAAGCTGCATAGAAGAAGTCTTGCTCTATCAAGATTTACTTTTTCAAAGCTTTCTTCATTAAATCTGCTATAGACAACTTTTATTCTTCTATTCAGGAGTTCTATAACCTTCTCCTTATTATCCTCGAGAATAACATACTTCACATTATAAAACTCCAGTTCTGAGAGAAATTCTTCTATAAATTCTGAGAAACCACATATTACTATATGATCCTCAAGACCTCTGGCTTCCTCTGGAAGTTTAAAATGAAATCTGCTTTCCATCCATGGAACAATTAGGTAAGGAACTGCCACACCGAAAATCAATGCAATTCCTGTAAGTTCGACGAATACAGTATAAATTTCACCTATCTGAGACTTGAAAACTATATCACCAAAACCTACAGTAGTCATTGTAGATATTATCCAGTAGATTGCATCTACAGGTGTGTAGCTGAAACCCTCTTCTCGCATGAGTTCAAGGAAAATTATTGAGTATATGATTACTGAGAGGACTGTTACAAGTATCAGAATAACAGTTCTCCTGTAAAACATATTGATAGAGGACAGGTTCATATAATTAAAATATAGTATCGGTGTGATTTATAAGTTAGGGTTAGAGTTCTTCCCTTATGAAGGGCTTTCTGCTCACTCCTCCAATACTTTCTCTTATATTTTTGCTCTGTAGAAGAACTTTGAAAGTCGTGCCCATACTCCCTGGCATAATCAGAGTTTTGAGGGACTGAAATTTTATGGCATAGCTGGAATACCCTTCATTTACCATTATCTCTTTCATTATTTCCTCAGCGCCAGCTCCCAGTAAAAAATTTGCTAAATCGGTGTATCCCAAGCAGCTAAGACCAAATTTTTCACCCCATAGTTTAAGTGCAGAAAAATTTACATGAGATGTCATGTCCCACATTCCTGGGCTTATATAGGGGTTTGACGTGACTGTATGCTTTGAGTAGCACATAAGTGTGCCAGAATTTCTTTTTTGTGAGTATAAATCTACTGAGGGATAGCCATAGTCTATTGTAATTATATACCCTATTTTTAGAGCATCATGACATTTTTCCAGCCATTCAATGCAATCAAGGTTTACCTCAGTCCTATAGCCAGATGGAAGTGAAATCTCAAGTTTTTTGAAGTATTCTTCAATTCTACTATCAGCCTTCATTAAAACTTCTCTAAACTCTCCCTTATCGAGAGTTACAAACACTTCTTTAAGTCCGTCTTCAGTAGATTCAACTAAATGCACAGGAAAAGCATCAATAAGTTCATTCGAGAAGATACATCCTTTAAGATTTTTAACTCCTTCAATGCTATCAATCCAGTCAACTTTAAAATCCTTCAGATTATTCTCCTGCACCGTTTTCAGATTTTCAAAGGGCTCGACTATCGTGTAGTCTGCTTCAACACCTTTTTCTTCCAGCCTTTTCAATACCTGTCCTGCAAATATGCCTTCACCTGCACCTGCTTCTACAATATGAAGTTTATTCAGATAACCTTCAATCTCAATAAACTGCTCTGCTATAATCCTGCCGAACAGGGGTGTTATGTAGGGTGAAGTAAGGTAGTCCCCTTTCATTCCAAATATTTTTCTTTGTGAGGTATAGTAGCCTTTCTCAGGGTAATATAGACATATCTCCATATAATCTCTGAAGCTTATGGCACTTTCTCTTTCAATCCTCCTTTTAATAATCTCTTCAAGGCTCTTACTCCTCTCATACATCTATACTTCTCCCATTTATTTGATACTTTCAGTCTGCCGGTACAGGGTGCAGTGTCAGGAAGTTTTTTCTCTTATATTATGTTGATTAAAGCAGTCTACAACATAATTTACCTTCAACAATTATTTATGATAGAAAGATTTATATTTAATCAGGAAAATAAGAGATTTGTAACATTAAAAAAAGAAAAAGGAGTGATAAAAATGGCTGAACTTTCAATAGCTGCATGCGAGAGGATAATAAGAAATGCAACCGGTTTGAGAGTTGGTAAAGATGCTGCAGAACTTCTTGCAGAGATTCTTGAAGATATTGGCAAGGATGTAGCTCGAGATGCTGGAGACTTAGCTAAGCATGCAAAAAGAAAAACAGTAAAGGCGGAAGATATTAAGCTGGCTGCAAAATAACTAAAACCAGGCTTTGATTAAATCCTCCCTGTCCACTATTCCCACAAGTTTTTCATCATCAAGGACAGGGAGTCTGCCTATATTTTTTTCAATAACTATTTTTGCAGCTTCAATAGTAGGGGTGTCGGGCTGTACACTAATAATAGGAGTTTTCATAATTTTTCCAACTGCCGTTGACCTTCTAACTTTACCCTTATCGCCTTCTCTTGAAATTCTCACATGACCTGAACGAATTATATCTATTCTAGTGATTATTCCAATCAGTTTCCCCTTCTTTACCACAGGAATACCTGAAAATCCTGTTTCAAGCATTTTATCCCAAATTTTTGTTATTTCATCATAAGGAGAACAGCTTTTGACATCTTCTGTCATAACATCTCTGACAAACTTCTTATTGGGCTCCTTTTCAATAAATTTCTTAAGAATATCATGTGTGCTTATCATCCCTATGAGAGTTCTATCATTTGTGGATTTAATCACTTGCATTCTTCCTACATTGTTCTTCACAATAATTTCTGCAACTTTGGTGAGGGATTCATCAGATGTTGTGAAATAGACCGGTTGAGACATCAATCCACTCACAAGGATATTTGAACGTGTGGACGTTATATTTAAAATATCGCCTCTGGTGATAACTCCAACAAGTTTGTTATCATCATCTATCACAGGGAAGCTTCTATAATCATAGTCTCTGAAAAGCTTTCTTACATAGGTAGCAAAATCTTTCTCTCTGACACATAGTAACTCTGTTACCATCACATCTTTAACTTTCATAATAATCTGGGCAAGGAGACCACCCATTTCAATGGGTGGAGGAATTGCCCTACCTCACATATTTTAAAATTTCTATAAGAATAATAATTTTTAATCCAATTTAAACCAACAGTTATTTCAACTTGCTCACTGTTCTTAGCACTATCAGGTATTGTTTTCTGATGCATGTTCATGACAGCGACGCTCAGCACCTGTCCACTCTTGCTAGAGCGTAGGTCCTCGGAGCTGTTATTGGCCAGTACTATGCAGGGCACACTGAGACTTTTGTCTCTGTTTAATGTCCCACTTATAGAGCAGGGGACTTGAGGAAGAGCCCCTGATGTGTTCTTAAACTCTACCAATAACTTCTGCATATTAACCTCCTAATCAACTTGTTACCCCTGTCTCTCACGAGGCAGGCCACCCATTTTAATGGGTGGTGATTGACTTATTTAACCCCTTATTCTTCAAGCTCTTCCTTACATGTGTCACACACATATATCCCATTAACTTCCTGGATTTTGACTCCATAATCTCCACAGTTTTCGCATGTGCCCCATTCAGGTGCTTCTTTGGGAACATCTTCCTTTTCATGATTCATTGTAGCAAGTTCTCTCAGCACTTCAATCTGACTCGGTGCTATTGCAAGGATATCCTTGTTGGATATTATTCCCACGAGTTTTCCATTTTCGATAGCCGGAAGTCTCCTTATATTATATTTTACCATAATTTTTGAAGCTTTTGTTAAAATATCATTTGGAGATATGATTTTCAGATTCTTGCTCATAATATTTTTTACTGTTACAAGAGAAGGCTTCAGGTCTATAGCAGCAACAGAGTAGGTAATATCCCTTTCAGTTATAATTCCGATAGGGTTCTCTCCTTCAACCACCACAACACTCCCTATGTTATTATTTGCCATGAGCATAGCAGCATCAGCTACAGTGGCATGCGGCTCTATGACGATTACTTTCTGATTCATTGCTTCCTTCACTCTTACTTCTGTATTCATTGTCACACCTCCATTTACCTTTGTACCATGAATATAAATATTTTGCCGAGATATAAAAATATATGGGGAAAACCATAAGAAAGAGTGTTACCTGTGATGCAATGCTGGGAAAGCTTGCAAGATGGCTGAGGCTAAGTGGCTATCAAACATATTACAACTCTAGGGAAGATGATACTGCTCTTTTAGATATGTGCATAAGAAGTAAGACTATTCTTTTGACAAGAGATAGAGAGCTTGAGAGAAAAGCAAGAAAGCTCTCTCTTGATGTGATTTTAATAAAGTCAAATGGCATAGAAAATCAGCTTTTACAACTTGTAAGGAATGGTTTTGAAATCAAAAAGGAGCCTTCTGAGGCTCTATGTCCTATATGTGGCTCTGAGGTTAGAGAGACTGATGAAAAGGAAATATCCTCTCTTCCACAAAAAATAAGGCTGGTAGACAAAAAGATTTATATATGCTCAAAATGTGGTAAAATTTACTGGGAAGGTTCCCACTGGAAAAAAATTCGAGAAAGGGTTGAAAAAATTGAATATAAGCTACAGAATTCCAGAGGAAAAAGAAGTAGTTGAGAAGGCACTGGATGTTTTAGAGGACAGGAAAGAGGTTCGTTCTCTTTATGAGTTTCATGGGCTAGTGCTGATGCGCCTGAAGAATGTCAGTAGAAGCTACAGGCTTTCTCCACGGAGACTTCTAAAACTTGCTGCTATTTCTAAGGAAATTAAAATTAAAGTTAAGAAGAGGCATTCTAATAAGAAAAGTAAGCTATGCCCACTATGTGGTTCTGAGTTGATTTATCTTCGAAGAAGGAATCTTCTAGGTGAGTTAATAATGAAGGGTAGAAAGTGCAGTGTATGTAACTACTCCGTTGAAAGGGAAAATCTCGTACCAGGAAGATATATTTTTATGTTTGACCATGATTTTTAATCGTCAATCACCCACTGCTAAAGCAGGTGGGCTTGTCTCATTAGAGATAGGGGTAACAAGTTGATTAGGAAGCATTAAATGATGCAGAAGTTATTGGTAGAGTTAAAGAACACATCAGGGGCTACTCCTCAAGTCCCCTACTCTGTAAGTGGAAAATTGAACAGAGAGGAAACTCTCAGTGTGCCCTGCATAGTACTGGTCAATAACAGCCCCGATAAGGACTTACTCCCTGACAGGAGTGAATAGGACTTGAGAGTTCCTGTCATAAATATGCAAAACTAACTGATACCAGATAGTGCTAAGAACAGTGAACATGTTACAACACCTATTGGTTTTGATTGGATTAAGATTTTTTTTATATAATTTTAAAAAATGTGAAATAAGACAATTCATCCATCCTGAAGGATGTGGGTATCATTGCCCAGATTTGATGAAATACAGTATAATTTGCATAGACATCTGCCTACCTTTTACTTCTCGCCTCTATATCATAAACAGCATGCCATACCATAGGTGCATAAGACTTTATTATTCTATTGTAATTAACTTTTGCTTCATATCCTTCCTTTCTTACCAACTCTGCAACTCTATCTCCATAAACTTTTAGTTCTGGCTTCTTTATGATGGCATGGAAATGGAGCATTCCTCTGCCATTTCTCAGAGCTCTCAGAGCTATCTCAAGGTAATTTTCCGGGGAGAAGAAGTAACCCATTAGCACTCTATCTGCAAAATTCACAGGAGAAACTTCTAGATTGTCACCTAGTCTTGCCTCAACATTCTCAAGCTTATTAAGTTTTATATTTTCCTTCAGAAACTGGAAGGTTTCAGGTCGCTTTTCAATAGCAATGACTTTTTCCGGAGAGGAGTACTTTGCCAGAGGTAAACAGAACTGCCCTATACCCGAGAACATATCTAGAATTCTTTCTTCTGGTGATGAAATATAAGCCATTCTCTTCCTTTCCGAGAAATTACCTGCACTGAACATAACCTTAAGAGGGTTGAGCTTAAAGGTCACTCCATTCTCTCTGTGAATAATAACTGTTTTTTTTCTACCTGCAATGATCTGGGCTTCCGGTTTTCTCAGAGGTTCTGAGATTCTTTTTCTGAGTATAACTGTTTTTGCCCTGGGATGAAAATCAAGCATAGCTTTGCCAATCTTTTCCCTTTCAGCATAAAGTTCTTCTGGGAGGCTTATTATAAGCACATCTCCAATCATCTCCCACCCCCCTCTGATTAACTCCGCTCTTTCCCCCACAACATCTTTAAGGTATTCCTTCATTTCACTAAAACTCAGGCCATGTGCTTTAAAAATAGATTTATCCTGCTGCACAAGAGTAAAATTTACACTGAGCTTCTCAGGAGGAGACAACACTGGAATCTCTACTCTTCCGGCTTTTGATATTATATACCTGCTTTTATCAAATAGATTTAAATTAAGAAGCTCCATCCTGGCAACTTCGGCACATTGCTTTTCAACTACTACAGCAAGCATTGTGAACTACCCACGACTAAAGTCGTTGGCTTCCTGAGTCATAGGTCTATCTTGTGCTGGACCTCGAACAGGCATAAAATCGGTGTATCCCAACCCTACTTTTTTCAATCCTCTATGCCCAACCCACAATAAGGGCATTGATGTATTTTAATATTGAGGTTTTTCTTGACAATTTTACCACACATGCTACACTCTTGAGATATGTCTTTAGGATTTACAAAGGTTACTACTTTACCAGCCCATTCTGCCTGTAGTTTCCTGTTACCAAGAGCGTCATTATACAAGTGTCTGCATGTGTCCAGAGTAGCCTCTAATTTTACTATCTGCTTTTTACTTGGATATAGCCTGTATTTGTAACTCTTTAACATTACACCTCCTTTATTCATAATATCATCATTGTTTTTAGAAATATATAACCTTTTTGTTTGTTTTTATCATTATATTAAAATTTAAGATTAATTATACAATTTACAATTAGTTAGAGATATTTAATTATAGATATTTAGTTATATTATCGTATTCATCCAATGACTAAAGTCGTTGGTTTTCTGCTATGTCTGTCATAAAAGATTAAAATGTAACCAGTGAAATTTATTTTTCGAGGATAATTTCAATTGAAGATAACTTTAGAAGAGTTCCTTCTTTTGTTGTTATCTCTTCAGTTCCAATAGTTATATCCTTGAGCTTTGCTTCTGTTATAAAACGGTTCCTCACTATTTCAACCACATCAACAGCTCTGGATATTGCCTTTCCCCTTGCTTTGACAACAACTTCTTTAACCCCGCCACTGAACTGCGTATTTACAGCAAGAACATAGTTCATTATGGGTTTGTTTCCAATGAAAACCACATTGTCATCTATCATCCTTCTTCCTCTACAGGTTCTTTTATCAACTTTAGTATTTAATATTATTGTTCCTTTTTATATATGTAAAGATATGTCAGTTATTGAAAGTAAGATTAAAGAGATTGAAGATGAAATAAGAAAGACACATTACAACAAGGCAACACAGCATCATATAGGTAGACTTAAAGCTAAACTTGCCATGCTAAGAGAACAATCCGAGAGTAGAAGTGGAAGCTCAGGCAGCGGCTCAGGTTTCAATGTAAGTAAGTCAGGAGATGCTACAGTTGTACTTGTGGGTTTTCCCAGTGTTGGCAAGTCAACCATTTTGAATAAAATTACGCCAGCTGAGAGTGAGGTAGGTAGTTATGAATTTACAACTTTAGATGTTGTGCCAGGTATGATGGAACACAGGGGAGCAAAAATCCAGATTCTTGATATTCCAGGGATTGTAAGGGGTGCCTCCCATGGAAAGGGAAGGGGAAGAGAGGTTCTGGCTGCTGTTAGATCAGCAGATTTAATCCTGTTTATTGTTGATGTTTTCAATATAGAACAACTTAAGTTTCTCACAAATGAGCTGAGACAGGCAGGAATAAGATTGAATTCCCAGCCTCCACTGGTAAGAATAACAGTGAAAGACAGAGGTGGAATAGATATCAACACTACTGTAAATCTTACGAAAATTGACAGTAGAACTATAAAGGCTATACTCAGTGAGTACAGAATCCACAACTGTAATGTGATTATAAGAGAGGATTTGGATGAGGAGAGGTTTATAGATGCCCTAGCAAAGAACAGGGTTTATATTCCTGCGTTTGATGTGCTGAACAAGATAGACCTGGTGAATGAAGGGTACCTTAGGGAAGTTGAAAGTTTAATAGATACAGAATATATAGCCATATCTGCTGAGAAAGATATAAATATAGAAAAACTAAAGGATAAAATTTATGAAAAACTGAATTTTATAAGAATATATATGAAACCACAGGGAAAGAAGGCAGATATGGTAGAACCTTTAATTGTTATGAGAGGTATAAAAATAGAGGGTGTTTCAATGAAAATCCACCGAGATTTTCGTGAAAAGTTCAGACATGCAAGAGTATGGGGAAAGAGTGTAAGCTTCCCTGGTCAGAGGGTTGGTCTGGATCATGAAGTTAAAGATGGAGATATTATTACTATTGTAGTTAAAAGATAAGGTGAACTACCCACGACTAAAGTCGTGGGCTTCCTGAGTCATAGGTTTATCTTGTGCTTGACCTCGAACAGGCATAAAATCGGTGTATCC
>QIGD01000016.1 GCA_003229935.1 Methanobacteriota archaeon
TATTAGTGCCACCTATTTATAATTGATGGTTAATAAAAGATGGAAATATTCAAATACATGTGTTCACAACGTGGCGTATCATCTAATATGGTGTCCGAAGTATCGAAGAAAGATACTGATAGGTAGTATAGCAAAGGATTTGAGAGAACTTCTCAAATTGAAGGCAAATGAATTGGATATAGAAATAGATGATATGATGGTGATGCCAGACCATGTAGATTTATTTGTCAATGCTAATCCAACAGCAGCCCCTCATTGGATATTGCAGCAACTAAAGGGATATACAAGTTACCAACTGAGGGAAAAATACACAGAACTTAAAAGCAGGATTCCTACACTTTGGACAAGAAGTTATTATTGTGAAAGCATAGGTCAATCTGTCGCAGACAGAGATGTAACAGAAGGGAACACTGATATCCCTAAAGAGGCAACTCCAAGAACGATGGAGACCTTAGAACTCTATTCGTGGGAGTATGTCAGGTCAAGAATCATATCAATTTCCCTCTATTTTGAACCTCCAGGATGGTGCATCTGATTCGATAAGTTTATTGAAGGTTTTTCGAAGAGTAGAAGGGCTTTCAACCTCAATAACCTCAGCACTCACTCCATGCACTCTGCTCTGAAGTTCAGAATTAATCTTGAGGCTTTTATTTAACCTAGTTTCTCCTGTGTCCATACCTGTGCTATAGAAGATTTTTCCTGTGCTCTTCCTGCCATTTACCTTTGCTTTCGATGGATATAGCCCATAATCAAGCTTTGCAAACCTTGTGGCAACGTCAAAGTCATCTGTGGGCACGAGCATAAAATTCTCTCCCTCTGTAAGCCTCCAGTCTTCCACAGTTGACTTCATAGCTGTAAGAACTCTCAGGGCGAAATCCAAGGCAATGCTACTTTCATACATCTTTTTTCCTGTGAAAGCAAGACTCATCTCATTCAGGCCGAGAAAGCCCACCTCATAGAAGAATTCTGCTTTCAATTTTGGCACAATAGCTTTTTTAATAACCTTCTTTTTTCTGAGAAGCACCTCTTTTATAATGGGAAGCAATGTATGTAGCTTTTCGAAGAATTTCTTCTCATCTCCTTCAGAAAGATATGCTATCCTTGGAAGGTTAATTGTGACTTTTAGGGCTGATGATAAGATATTTTTCTCTGAAACTGGTAAAATATAACCTGGTATTAGTGAAGACTGGCTGAAGAAAGGTGATACTTCATTCCAGAAATCAATTTTATTAAGATGGCTGGTGTACAGGAATTCTTCAGCTCCATTATTAACACTTACAGAAAGTTCTGGAAGCTTTGTCTCTGCATTTTTGTATATATCCTGAATAATTCTGAAGGTGGTGTCTCCAGAGTTAATACCCAGTTTTATTCCAAATTCTCCTGCTTCTGCAAGAAAATATTTGAGAAAGCTTCTTACTTCTTCCAGTGTCATATTTTCAATATAACTGGAGAAAGGCGAGGTGAAAAGGGGTATAGTTATACTTCCTGAGGAGAGTTTTCTAAAATTTCTTATAGTGCTGAAAATCGTTGAGGCAGCGAGATATGCATTTCTGGCTGTACCAACCTCTGGGCTGATATATATATCTCCGGTTGAAATAGCAAAATTTTCAATGGAGTGAATATGTATGTCGCCATTCATTTGTGAATCAGCTATATGTAAAGGTAGAATTTTTAGAAGAGTATATTCCTTCAGAACCCGTCCTGCAATCTCTTCTTTTATATTTTGACTACCACTTCCGCTGGTTATCACCTTCATTGCATCGTAAACTGGCATTCCCACTCTTGTGTAGTCCCTTCTTGCCTCTTCAAACCCATTTTCTAGGAGTTTTACATTTACAACCTCCCTTATCAGCGGGGCAGATATAAAGTCAAGTTTGAGGCGCCTGAGTTCAATCTCGGCATCCTTTGATATATTCTCTGCAATCTCCTTAGGCAATGTGGTTTCATTGAGTAGAGATTCTTCAATTTTCTTTCTATCAAAGCTATCTATTGTATTTCTGGAGGTTCTTACATACATGCTGTGGAAACGCTTGTAACGCTCGGCAGCTTCTTGATTTTTTTTCGATAGCATTTCCAGAGTAGTTTTCTGAATTTCATCGCTGGAAATACCATCGTATATCTTCTTTGATACCTCAAAAGCTACCTCTGCAGCAGTCCAGAAGTCTATTCCCGCATCCATGCAGTCGGATGCTATCAGATTGGGGTCAAAAAAATCAAGATCACCTGAAGTTTTGACCACTCTTACTTTCGATATTGAAGAACTCATCGGCATATCCCCATTAGAAAATTTAACTTTTCAGTATAGGTTTCACTGTTTAATATAGGGTTGTAATGGTGTATAAACGTTACTACTTGGAAAATTAATTGAAACTTCGATGTGGCGATGTATTGCGAACTAAATCGTAGCAGTGGAAGGCAGAAAAATTAAATAGGTTAGGAGGTCTAAAGGAAGTATACCCTATGCTGGGTAGGCTTCCGGTGGTGGTTTTATGGATAATACAGACAGGGAGATAATTAATATTCTTATTGAAAACTCAAGGACATCCTACAAGGATATAGCAAGTAAAGTTGGTATATCTGATGTGGCTGTTAACAAGAGGGTTAAGAAGCTTGAGAGGGATGTTATAAATGGCTTCATACCTCTGGTGAAGCAAGGTGCTTTCAATCTAGATATAACATGCATTGTGAGTATAAAGTGCAGTCCCGGCGATAAACAGAGGATAGCTGAGGATATCGCAGGATTTAGTGACGTGTGTGAAGTCTATACAACCATAGGCGAGCATGATATTATTGCAAAAATAAGGACAGAGGATACTTCAACCCTCAAAAAGCTTGTAGATGGCAAAATTTCCAGAATAAAAGGTATAAATGAAATTCGCTCAAGTATAGTATTCAATTGCTTCAAAGAGAAGGTATGGCTGGTGATATGACACCATTTATAGCATGTTGAATTTACATTACGACTTCGAACAGTTCGAAATCGAAACATTTATATATTTTCATATCCATGTAACGTCATGATTATAGAAACTCGCAACCTTACCAAAGAGTATAATGGCATTAAAGCTTTAAAGGATGTGAGCTTTTCAGTTAAGGAAGGAGAAATATTTGGCTTTCTGGGACCCAATGGTGCAGGAAAGACCACAACAATTAAAATCTTAACGACTCTTCTCATGCCCACATCAGGAGAAGTTTATGTGAATGGTTACAATGTTGTCGAAGAGGCAAAGAAGGTGAGGGAGAGCATAGGTCTTGTGCCTCAGGAAAATGTACTTGAAAATGACCTGACTGCCAGGGAGAATTTAATTTTCCATGGTATGTTATACAATATTAAAGGTAGAAAGCTGGAGGATAGGGTGGAGAAAGCTTTAAAGTTTGCAGACCTTGAATCTAGAGCAGACGAGAAGGTCAGAAACTTTTCAGGGGGAACGAAGAGGCGTCTGGAAACTGTCAAGGCTTTTCTACATAGTCCAAAGATAATTTTCTTGGACGAACCTTCTTTAGGCTTAGACCCTCAGTCGAGGAGATTATTCTGGGACTATATAGAAAAGATAAATAAAGAGGAAAAGATAACCATATTTCTTACAACCCACTATATGGATGAGGCTGACTATCTATGCGATAGAGTATGTATAATAGATATGGGCAAAATTCTTGACTTGGATACGCCCAAAAATCTTAAAGAAAAGTTTGGAGAGGGCGAAGTGGTTGAGATAACTGTTCCGAGAGCAAGGAAATTTGCAGAAATTTTAAAAGAAAAATGTGAATGCAATATAATTAAAGTCGATGAAGAAAGACTTAAGATAAGTTCGAAGCATAAGGAGAGGGCTCTTGCTGAGATATTTAAAAATGCTGATGAACTTGGTGTAAGTATACTGGATATTTCTGTCAGGGAACCTACACTGGAAGACGTTTTTATCCACTACACTGGTAAGGGCATAAGGGAGGGGAAAGGAGATTTTACCAAAGCTGTATTAAGGAGGTTCAAAGGATGAGCCTTATAAGCTTTTTCAGGGAATCTTATGTTGTAACATGGAAGGATATGCGCCTGTGGGTGAAGAATCCAATGGTTCCGTTTACGCGCTCACTGATGCTTCCTCTGCTATGGATTGTAATTTTTGGTACAGCCTTTGGAGGTACTGCAACAAATATTCCTGTGGCAGTTGTTATGCAGGATCATAGCACAATTGCGACGAATTTTGTATCAGAACTCGGTACTGGAGGTACTCTTAAACTAATTCCAGCCAGTGAATCTGAGGCCTTCAGGATGTTGAAATATATGAAGGTATCTGCTGTTATTCTGATTCCTGGAGATTTCAGCACAAGAATTAAGGCAGGTGGAAGAGCTGAAGTTATGCTAAGCCTGGATGATACAACTCCTCAGATTTCCACTACTGTAAGCTCTAAAGTTTATGGGATGGCCAGAGCTTTTTCTTCTTCTGGTAAGGGTATACATGTTGATAAAAACACACTTTATGGAAGAGGGATAACCTATCTTGACTTTCTTGCTCCCGGTGTGATAATAATGACAATAATATTCTCCTCCTTTTTCTCAGGAGGTCTAAGTTTGGTTATGGACAGAGAGTTTGGTACAATCACAATGCTTCTTGTCTCTCCAATATCAAGGGATGCGATAATTATGGGCAAAATTTTTGCAGGTGTACTTCAGAGTCTAACCTCCGGGATTGTTGCCCTGATCATAGCTTTTATCATGGGTGTGAGAATCAGGACAGGCTTTGATGGATTTTTGATTATATTGCTGATACTGTTGATAGCAGGCTTTGGATTTATTGGAATGAGCACAGCTCTGGCTGTAAAGATTAATGAGCTAGATCAACTCATGGTTGTTACTCAGACTATAATCATGCCTATGTGGTTTATTTCAGGAGGTTTATATCCTATTGCATCTATGCCTCACTGGATGCGTATCATAGCTATGCTAAATCCTCTTACTTATGCTACAAATGCTCTCAGAGCAGTAATGCTCAGGGGGATAATATGGCAAACTCTTACTTTAGATATAGCTGTTATTACAGCTTTTGCCTTTGTAATGCTTTTTGTAGGAAGCTATTTATTTAAAAAGTCAATTTCTTGAGGTGATTAAAATGAAAAAGTCGATTGGAATGTTAGTTGGAATATTAATATTGGTTTCAGCAATGGGTTCAGTGAATGCTCAGATGATTGATACGGGAAATTCTCTATTGATTACAAATCTAACTATCCCAGCAAAAATCTTTCCCGGTGAGAACTTCACTCTCAGTTTCAGAGTTAAAAATACATGGAGAGAGCCTGGCTCTGTTGAGGATGCCTATGCATATCTTGAAGGTGGAGAGCCTTTTATGAAGGTGAGTCCATCTGAGCCACAGCTTCTTAAAGGTCTTGGCTACTCATCTGAATGGTGGCTTATCAAGGCAGTGCCTGTTAATTTTAATTTAAGTGTAGACAGATTGACAACCTCTGGCACATATTCTCTGAATGCTGTTTTAGTCTACTCAAGGTTTACAAAGGCTCTTGGAGTGAATGGTGCCATTGGAAGGTTCAGAGAGGTAATTCCTATAAGGATAAGAGTACAGGGTATTCCTAAAATCAGCCTTTTTGTAAAATCCTCCTCTCCTGCAAAGCTCAGAGCTGGCGATATGGCTCAACTTAGTATCAAAGCAGTAAATACAGGCAGTGCAATAGCAAAAAATGTTCTTATATTTTTTGGTCAAGGAAAAGATGTGAAGCCTCTCTGGAATTCTAGGATTGTTTATATGGGAGGTATACTACCTGGAATGTCAGGCACAGGTGGAATAAATATCCAAGTTGACCAGAATGTCCCCTCTGGAATGTATGAAATGCCTTTTAAAATAAAATATCTGGATGAGGAAGCAGGATGGGTCGAAAGGAATGGTTCTCTTGGGATAAAGGTCAGTAGATATGCCGACTTTAAAGTCAATGCAGATAATGTTACTGTTTTCTCAAATGAAAAGGATGCTAGGATTGTTTACTTTATTAAGAATACAGGTACAAGGGTTGCAAAAGAAATAAGAGTTACACTCATTGCAAGTTACCCATTCACTCCCACAGGAGGTGAGTATTTCCTTGACAGGCTTTTGCCAGATGAGAAAAAAGAGATTTACTTCCATGTAGATGTGGATAAGGATGCTTCTGAACAGAAATATCCGGTGAATTTTTTCCTAAATTGGAAGGAAAACAATACAGAGTATAGTCTAACACAAACTTCTTATATTTCAGTTAATAAAGAAGAGGAAAGAACGGAGCTATATGCTCTATATGGCTTGCTTGTTATTATAGCCCTTGCTGTTTCAATTAAAGTTATTAAGAAGGTAAAGAAGTGAAGTACTACTCATGTGACTCCCTAAACAGACCAGAGGTCAGAAGATGGCACAGAAGAATAAGAGAGTGCTATTCTCCTCCTAAAGATATTAAGTTGACTGTAGTTCTGCCATGCTCGGCAAAGAAGCCCTACTCTACATCAAAATCCCATATAACCTTCAGGAAAGCTATAAAAGCTGGAGCAGGAAAAAAGCTCAATCTTGTGCATGAGGTAACTCTCACCTCTCCTCTGGGCATGGTACCCAGAGAGCTTGAGGAACTCTATCCAGCCTGCTGCTATGATACCAGTGTAACAGGGTATTGGAGTGAGGAGGAGAAGAGTACTGCAGAGGAGCTTATCAGAGATTATGCAGGTAAAACTCACTCAAAGATTGTGGGCTACTGTTCTGAAGCCTATGCAGAAATTCTCGATTCTGCGGGCATTGAAGTTATTGCCAGAGATGACCTTCTTGGGGAGAGTAATTTGAATCTTCTTAGCAGGAGAATAAGAGATTTTCTCGGGCAGGAAGAGAGAATAAAAAGGAATAAAAATCTTGAAAAGCTTAGAGCTGTGGCTGAATTTCAGTTTGGGAAGGGAATGGGAGAAATTATAATACACGAGGGTGCAAAGCTAAGGCGAAATGATATTTATTATAAAGATAAAAAGATAGCAAGGCTTCATCAGAGGTATGGATATCTCAATCTTACTATTGAAGGTGCTGATGCTCTGGCAGAAAAGGGAAAATACAATGTTTTCATAGATTTTATGCCTGAGACTAATAGCATATTCTGTGCAGGTATTATCGATGCTGATAGAGCTATTGTACCTGGAGATGAGGTTGTGGTGGTTTATAAGGAAGAGGTTGTTGGAGTTGGTAGGGCAGTTCTAAATGGCATGGAAATGCTTAGAGCAGAGAGAGGTATGGCAGTGAAGCTAAGAAAGAGGAGAAAACAGATTGCTTTAAGTGCTTCTTAGATAAGTTCGGTATCGTCATGAGAATAGGCGGGTGAAGATGTGCAGAGTATGACAAGCCTATCTTTGCCATTATTCTCAATCCAGTGTTTAGCTTCGGGAGGAATAAATACACAGTCACCTGGATTTACTTCACTATGTTTATCATCAATATACATCTTCCCTTTACCATCTAGAATATAGTAAATCTCCTCACCTTTTTTATGAATATGCGGCTTTGTAGCGCTGCCTGCTTCTATATATGCAATTGCTAAACTGAGATTTGTGGCTTTAGAGTTTGCTGGATGACAGAGTTCGAAAATTTTTGAGCCGTCTTTTGTAGTATATGTATATGCCAAATTCAGATTTCTTATATCCATAAGAATATTTTTAAATGAGACCTATCCATATAAACTTTGTGCTGATTAATCTATCACAGATAATTTAGAGGAATTAAGATGAGCCATGGAATAACATATGTTATAGGTCATAAGAATCCTGATACAGACTCAATATGTTCGGCAATAGCCTATGCCTGGTTGAAAAGAGCTATGGGTGAAGAAAATGTTGTGGCTGCCAGGGCTGGAAATATAAATGCTCAGACAGAATTTGTGCTGGACTACTTCCAGCAACAACCTCCAAAGTATCTTCCAGATATATACCCTAGGGTTAAGGATGTCATGACCAGCGATGTAATAACAGTAAATGCTTCAGATACACTGAACAAAGCTTGCCGGCTCTTCAAAAGCTACAATCTGAAGCTGCTCCCACTGGTAGACTCGGAGAAATGCCTCATAGGTACACTTAGTCTGCTTGACCTATCAAAAATCCAGATGGAAAGGCTAGGGCCAATGAAGTCCCATATGCTTTTCACATCTGTCAAAAACATCCAGGAGGTGCTGGGAGCTAGAATATTGAATGCTCCTATGCCTGAAACGGAATTTTCAGGTTTTGTTGTTGTAGGTGCAATGACTGAAAAAAGCTTCAAAAAAAGACTTCAGGAGTTCGTACCAGCAAGCACTATAGTGGTTGTAAGTGATAGGTATGAAATCCAGAAGATTGCCATTGATTTTAAAGTAAAATGCCTTATTGTAACAGACGGAAAGGACCTTGCTGAGGAGTTTTTGAAAATTGCAAGGGAAAACAAAGTAAATGTTATTATTTCTCCTCATGATACAGCACAGAGTTCAAAACTTATTTTTACAAGCATCCCTGTCCATTATGCTGCAAGCAAAAGCATTGAAACTCTGAGTGAAGATGAGCTTCTCATAGAGGCTAGGGAAAAAATACTTCGTTCAGAAAGCCAGGGGATGCCGGTGGTAAATCATAAGAGAAGAGTTGTGGGTATAGTAACCCGAAGTGATTTACTTAAACCATCAGGCAAACAGCTTATACTGGTTGACCATAATGAGATGGCCCAGACTATAGATGGTGCCGAGGAAGTAGAAATAATCGAAATAATAGACCACCACCGTCTCGGGAACAGCCCGACAATGAAGCCTATTCTTTTTATAAATGTGCCTCTTGGAAGCACATCCACCCTGATGGCAGAACTTTACCAGAAGAACAATATCACACCTGAGAAGACAATCGCAGGGCTTTTGACAGCAGGTATAATATCCGACACTATTCTGTTAAAATCCCCTACATCCACAGAAAAAGATGAGCAAATGCTGAAATGGCTTTCTGAAATAACAGGATTGAATTATACAGAACTGGGCATGGAGATATTCAATGCTACCTCAAGTCTATCCGGTCGTTCGATTGAGGAGATAGTAGAAGGTGATTTCAAGGATTATCAGGTGGGGAATATTAAGATTGGCATAGGTCAGGTGGAAGTGGTTGGTCTTGAAGAACTCGACTCTATAAAATATGATATTCTAGAATATCTGAAAAAATTTGTCAAAAATCGAAAATACTCTCTCGTAGCCCTTATGGTGACTGATATACTGACGGAAGGTAGCATACTGTTATTCCAGGGTGACAGAAGGATAACAGGAAGGATACAGTATCCCCTCATGGAGCCAAACATAGCAGAGCTTAATGGTATATTATCAAGAAAAAAACAACTTTTGCCATATATCCTTGAGATTGCTGGTGCATAATTCATATCTGCATCTGGTGAGTGATAGAGTAATGAGATTATTCTTTTATTTAAATCATATTAGAGGCTGTCCGATCATTGCTCTAAGTAATATAAACATTCCCTATTTTAGACAATAATGGCTAAATCTATCTTATTTCTTGTAGTATTTTTGATTACGGGACAGCCTCTTTAGTCGTGGGGGTATGTCAGACTAGTGTAGACTAGAATAGACCAAAAATTATTTCAATGGGTAAGTCCTATATAACCTTGAATGCACGGAGGGAGCTGTGTAAACTGTCATGGACTTGATGGTAAAGGAGATAAGCCAATTATTGGGTGCTTCAGTGATACAGTCAATACAAATATCCAGTACTCTGTTTTCAGTGGCCCTGAAATAGCAGAGGAACATCTACCATATAATGATACAACGATAAAGAGGGCAATAACGAATGGAATAAACCCTGATGGTGATAAGCTGGAGCCCTGTATGCGGCGATGGCAGATGTCTTAGAAAGACCTCAATGGTGTTGTTGCATACCTTAAGGTTCTTGGAAATAAAAGCAAATAATCAAAAAGAGGTGTAATAAATGAAAAATAAGGATATTGGAATAGGATTGGGAATTCTTCTCCTGACCATTTTTATTTTTGGTGTGATTGGGGGATTTGGAGGGTTCGGAATGTCATCTAGTGGTGGCATGATGGGCGGTTCTTGGGGTTTTGGAATGGGTTTAGGCCTGATTTTCTGGGTAATAGTAATTCTGGCCATTTACTATTTCCTGAGTGAATCAGAAAATGGAGGACATGAGGAAACAGCCATGGAAATCCTCAAAAAGAGATTTGCCAGAGGTGAAATAAATAAGGAAGAATATGAGGATATGGAGAAAAAGCTGGGAATATAACTCCTGTTTGCAGGTGCTATAAGGAACTGCCAGAATCGTTAACACTAGTGATGTAGTTAATCCTACGTCTTATGATTAAGCAGGGTTGTTGAATAAGGGAATAGATAGATGATTACCAGCCATTCAGGTGAATCCTCCTTTTATCAATCTCTTTTCTGGTGTGGGCATCCTTTTCTTCGGCTGTTTTTCCAAGTGTGACCATACACTCCACATTGAAATCAGAAGGTATTTTCAGCAACTCTCTTATATACTCTTGGGCATCTTGCACTTTTTCGTTGCTGCCTCTTATTTGAATAAAGCAACTACCGTAACCCAGGTCTGTCGCTTGGAGCATTATATGGTCTGCTGCGATGCTCATGTCCTCCACCCACTTCTTTGCTAAGTTCATATCCGCCACCAGTACAATTAACACAGGGGCTTTGGCAGCATGAGATGCATATGGTGTGGCTTCAGAAAGTTTTTGCTTCAGTTCGCTTTTCTTTACAACAATAAAATGCCAAGGCCTGGTTCCCCAAGCACTAGGAGCATACATGGCAGCCTCTAGGATTTCTTTTATGTCTTCCTCTAGCATTTCTTTATCCTCGTACTTTCGAATAGATCTCCTCTTTAAAATAGCGTCAATCATATTATTACATCTATTTCTCCTTTTATTTAAATTTGCTGGTGAGGGAGAGTTGTTTAACTGCACGATTAGGCTATTAAAACCATCCCTTCAGGCTTCTCTGTTCTATGCCTTCTCGCAGGTAATCTCTGGTGTAGCCAATGGCTTCGAAGATTCTAAGTACTGCCGGCAAAATCTGATTGTCGATATAATAGTCAGGGTCGTAGTTCTCTAGTTTCACAAAAGCAGCAGGTTCAGCTCTCATGGATATCAGTTTGTTAGTGCCCTTGACAATAACATAACCTATTATCATGCCCGGTACAACCTCCTCTCCTCCGTCCTTGAGCCTTTTGGCAGCAATTAAATGGGGCTCAATGTTCTTGTAGCTTTTTATGCTCTTTGTGAGCTGGGTGTAGATTATCAGGTCTTCCAGTTTGACTCTTCTTTCTTTTATGTTTATAATAACTTCTCTGACAAGCTTTGCAGCCTTTTCTGGATTGGCATCTTTTAGTAGTATCTTTAATACCTTCTCTTGGGTCTTTCTTGCTATGGCTGCCCAGTCCCTTCTCACAAATTCTAGACCCTTGACAGTAATTTTTCCATTTTCATCAATCAGGGCATATCGCTTCTTGGTAACAAATAGACCTCTCTTATAGTAACCTTCATATTCAAGCTCGATTATTCCAGGAAGGTCTGCATTTACTTTTTTTAAGAATTCAATTGCTACATTTCTTTTATTTTCAGGAACGATTACAAAGAGAGAATCAGTATCCCCATAAATGACCTCCAAGCTGAAGTCCTCTTCAGCAATCGTCATCACCTTTTTGATATACATCCTTGCCAGAGATGCCACTGCTTGGGCGCATTCTCTTTTATACCATCTTGCCCTGGGGTATCCCATATAACCATAAAAGCTGTTGGCAAGAATTTTCAAAGCATGCTGCTGGACATGTAGAAAGAGCCTTTCTACGGGGTCATTGTTCTCTTTAAGTTTCTTTTTGAGTATATTTCTTTTTCCTACCAGGTCCTTCAGGATTTCCGGTATGAAGCCTCTAGAGGAAGTCTCGAAACAATAGCCGAACTCAGGCACAATATTCTCTTTACAGTTCTCCATCTTCAGTGTTGAAAGATCAATATTGTGAGTTACAATAACGCTGGGATACAGGCTTCTGAAATCGAAAACAGCAATGTTTTCAGAGAGCCCTCTTTTTGGACTTTTTACATAGCCTCCTGTATATGTCTCCCCTGCTCTTGCCATATATTCAGACCCATGAGGCCGATTTGGTATAATATTACCTTTAAGGGAAGACTCTCTCATTAGGAGCCACTCCACAAGCTGTCCTGTTGTCATCCGCGTCACATCATGTAGTGTCTGACCTATGATTTTTGCGAGCTGCTCATATAAAGGTAGAAACTTTTGCCCAAGTTTGAGAGTAACTTCGGCATCCTCCAGTGAATATTTGGCAAGTTTTCTGAGACTCTCACCACCTTCATCCCAGTATTGATACAGTTTTTTACCGGGAATCTTCTCCTTTTGTATCCCCAGAACCTCTCCCACTACATTCTCTAGAACATAGCTGGAAAGCTTCACATTCTTTTTTACAATAGAATATACATCTGCATGGGGTCTACCTTTGATTTTAGCTTCAGGAAGATTTTTTCTTCCACTCAGCTTTAATCCACTTCCATCTCTGGCGATTGAAAAACTAATGTCCAGAGCTTTTAGTCTCTTTTCAATATAAGGGAAGTCAAAATTGTCTGTGTTATAGCCTATGACAATATCAAAGTCTTCTTCAAATACAATGTCTTCGAACCTTTTAAGAACAGAAGTCTCATCAGGGAGTACCTCCACAAAGTCTAGGTCTTCAAATTCATCCTTCCATGTGAGTACTTTTTTCAGTCCTTTGCTAGAGGCAAGACTTACCATAATTATAGGGTCTCTATCTGATCTAGGTACACCTTTAGGATTGTAGACTTCTATATCAAATGAGAGTACTTTAAGTTCTGGTACTTCACCCTGAGCCCTTTTTATCATGTCCACTTCTAGATATTCATCTCTTTTTTTGCCTTCTATTTCAAGCCAGTCCATTGGTGTAATATTTTTATCAATAAGATACCTTCGAGCAAAAAGGATGTCATATTCATGTATTTCGTCTATACCCTCTAGTTCATTTATCTTCTCCCTCACAGCAACAACATCCTGAGGATGACCGACAGTAATCCTGAGCACATTTATTATCTCTTTGAAATATTTCTTCTCAACAATCTCCAGCTTCTTAATCCTCGCCTTCTCATCCAGCTCTTTTATACTTTGGATTATTTCATTTGGATAACCTGATATGAAGGCATAAAAGTAGGGAGAAAAGTTCCTATCCTTTGCTAAAAAGAATCTGCCATCCTCATCCTTTAGGAAGAGCCTTATAACCGCTCTGTTATCTTGGGTCTCATAATCTATATCCAGCAAAAAAGCCTTCATGATAATCTGGGCAAGGAGACCACCCATTTCAATAGATGGAGGAATTGCCCTACCTCACATATTCTAAAATTTGTATAAGAATAATAATTTTTAATCCAATCCAAACCAGCAGGTATTTCAACCTGGTCAATGTTCCTAGCACTACTATCAGATATTGGTTTTTTATGCATGTTTAACGCAGGAGCTCTCAAGTTCTGCCTACTCTTGCCAGAGCATATGTCCTCCTCGGAGCTGTTATTGGCCAGTACTATGCGGGGCACACTGAGACTTCTATCTCTGTTTAATGCTCCACTTATAGAGCAAGAGCAGGTGACTTGAGGAGCATTCCCTGATGTGTTCTTTAACTCTACCACTAACTTCTGCATTATTCAATGCCTCCTAATCAACCTGTTACCCCTCACGAGACAAGCCTACATGCTTTAGCCGTGGGGTGATTGACGAAGACCAACATTTAATGGAGTTTAACTGACCCTCCTCATGATATCTTGGAGAGGTGTGAGATTAGCTTTTTTCCAATCAGAATATTTACCATTCTCATATTTTTTCACTCTTTTGTGGCAACAGTTTTTATTCCGATTATATGAACCTCTTTTGCAAGATGCCTATTGTCTGAATATATAAACTACATTACCACCTTTGAAAACTGCTTCTTTTATTCCCTCGCTTCTTTCATTTTCCGGTTTTGTCCTTACGACATCACTCAAAATAATATTTTCATATTCGTCAAATCCTTTAAGGGTTCCTCTGTAAACAGAACCGTCTCTCAATCCCAAGATAATAGTCTTGTCTAGGGAATTTGCCAGCATATTCTCCGGTTTTATAACCATATTGAATCACCTTTAATTATTATAGATATTCTAAGTTTAAGTCTATTTCATTTATATATCTTTTTAATATTTTAACATTTGCTGCTGGTATGGTATTTTAATACAGATGTGACAGACGTAGAGTTTCTATACCTTATGTGAACTATCACTTTACAAGTAAATTGGCTTCCTAATTCAATGAATGAGCTTGTTTTGATGGGTAAAGGTTTGGCCTCAGCTTATCCCAAACCCCAATTGAGCCACCAGTTAAAATGGGTGATTTTATGCCCAACCATTATGACAGACATAGCAGAAAACCAACGACTTTAGTCGTTGGTAGTTCACAAAGAGACGTTAATAAAAAGAAGTTGTTAGTTTGTCTTAACACTTTCACAAATATACAAACAAATTCAATTTGCAGTGCGTTGAGTTTCTCTCCAAAATCTCCCCCTCCTGAAGACAAAAATTTTTTATACTCGAAGCTCTGTGAGTTTAGTATATTTGTGTATACACCCTGCACAGGTGATATTGTCAATCACCCACGACTTTAGTCGTGGGCTTGTCTCGTGAGAGACATGGGTAACAGGTTGATTAGGAGGCATTATAAGATGCAGAAGTTATTGGTAGAGTTAAAGAACACACCAGAGGATGCTCCTCAAGTCCCCTGCTCTGTAAGTGGGGCATTAAACAGAGAGGAGGAAACTCTCAGTGTGCCCTGCATAGTACTGGCTGATAACAGCTCCGAAGAGGACCTACTCTCTGGCAAGAGAGGACAGGCGTTGAGCGTCCCTGTCATAAATATGCGAATCAAACCTATACCTGATAGTGCTAGAATCAGTGAGCTGGTTGAAATACCTGCTGGTTTGGTTTGGATTAAAAATTATTACTATAATTTT
>QIGD01000017.1 GCA_003229935.1 Methanobacteriota archaeon
TTACAGAGCAGAGGACTTGAGGAGCATCCTTTGGTGTGTTCTCGAACTCTACCAATAACTTCTGCATCTTTTACAACGCCTCCTAATCAACTAATTGCTCTTATTCCTCACGGAACAAGCCCACGACTTTAGTCGTGGGTGATTGACAATCTTCACCCTTTATCTTCAAGAAATTTTGAATAGAGAGTTTCAACCAGTTCTTCAGTACCAAGCACCTTGTCATCTGGAGCAGGCACAACCGTTGCCTTTATTCCTTTAAAGGGAGGCATGCCGGTACCGTCTGTACCTGAACCTACAAGTGTATTTGCCCATGGCCCCAGTGGCATAAATGCTATTCCCTCATGAGGTACATCCTTTGATTTTACTGCCTTTACAGCAACACTCCCTGCTGGGGTTTCAATTTTGACTGTATCGCCCTCCCTGACCCCTATTTTCACCATATCATTAGGGTCTAACTCCACAGAAGCACAGGCTCTGGAAAAATTCTCAAGATTTTTTCCTTTTTCCATGGCTTCACCCTGTGCCACAGTCCTTCCAGTTATGAGAGTGAATTCCAGCATATTTTTACCTCTTCTCAAGTTTGGTAACAAGCTCTTCTTTTACTCTGTCAAGTTTTCCTGTCTCAAGCATGAACCTTATCTTTACGGTGTTGAACCTATCAATCACACTATCAATGGTTTTTCTGAGCTTTTCTGCCTTTTCAAGGTCAACTGTTAGTTCTGCCACTTCTTCAACTTCCTTCTCTTTCTCCTCTACCATAGGAGGCTCACTTGTGTAAATATATCCAACTTTGTGGTCTTCTTCAATTTTACCTACTTCAAATATCTTATTTTCAGTCTTAAGTGTGAATATCAAATTTAATACAAGTCTATTTGGAATTTCAAGTTTTTCTATAATCTGCTCTATGGATAGAGGACCTTCCTTCTTTATTATATCATAAACAACGGCTTTTTCTCCTGTCATCCACAGATTATCAGCAGAAAGCTTTACTTCAAGCTTCTGTGGCTCCTGTACTTCAATTTCTATTGCACTGTAACCGCAGGAACTGACACAGGTTCCGCAACCTGTGCAGAACTCAGGGTCATATATTTTTACTGCACCAGTGGTAACTCCAAAGTTTCTCTGCTCATCTGAGCCAGACCCACCAGCTATACTGCTATCGCTGAAAGCGCTTACAGGGCATACAACAATACAGTTGCCGCACCCTTGACATAGTTCTTCATCTATTTTTAAAGTGAAGTTACCCATAATTTTCACCCTACAAAACTTTTGAAGGCTTTTTTCCATGCCTTTGTCCAAGACTTTTCTTCACCCTTTGTGTAGTTCACACTGCTCCTCTTAAGTGTTATTGCATTCACAGGGCACACCTTCTCACATGCGGAACAGAAACAGCATATCTGAGTTGCAACTTCAACTTTCGATACTTTCTCCCAGGGTTTGTTATAATTGGGAAGGTAAATAGCACCAGTAGGACATATCTCCTCGCAGCTCCCACAGCCCTGGCATGTTTCTTGGTCAACAATTAATTCGCCATCAAAGATTTTATTCACCTTTATAGCTTCAGTGGGACAGGCTATCTCACAGGCAGAGCAGAAAACGCATTTATCTTCGCCTCTCTCCATGGTGTTTATGTTTTTGCCTTCAACTTCTTTAATGCCTGCAAAGGTTATGGCATTTTGGGGACATACATTCATACAATCTTCGCAGGCTTCAAGCTTCTCTTTATTTTTCATGCTGCATTTATTCTGATTGAATAGATGAATTCCCTCATAGTTCACAAAATCTCTATTATTTCTAACACTTTTCCCATCTATTTCAACGTTTATGGAATTAAAAAGGCAGGTTGCGCTACATATTCCGCAGAGTACACACTTTTCAGCGTCTATAGAAATATGTGGTACATCAGAAAATCCTTTATTTATGGCTCCGATAGGGCCAAGAGAAACAGCCTTTGTGGGACAGGCTTCAACGCACATTCCGCATCCAGTGCACATGTCTTTATCGTAGATAAGCCTTCTCTTTTCTCTGGTAGAATCCCTCTCAAAAAGCATGATACCTTCATTAAACTTAAGGGTGTAACTGAGCTCATCTTCACTCATGATAATCACCAGAATAATTTGTCATGATTTTTCATGTATGTCTTATTGTTAACGATATAAATTTATCTGTTCAACTCTTTTCTAGCGAGTTCAAAAATATCATTTCCAGAGCTATCGTTTGCAACTATGAGGGGGAATCTATCCATTTCAAGTTTATATAGCGCCTCTGGACCAAGCTCGGGATAAGCAATCAACTGTGATTTTCTTATTCTTTTTGCTGCAAGGGCACCTGCACCTCCTATGGCTACAAAGTAAACCGCTTTGTTTTTAACTATAGATTCTCTGACCTCCATGCTCCTTTTGCCCTTACCTATCATCCCTTTCAATCCCAGTTCCAGAAGTCTTGGGGTATAGCTGTCCATCCTTGAAGAAGTTGTGGGACCGGCTGCTCCAATTATTTTACCGGGAGGTGATGGTGTCGGGCCCATATAGTAAATCACCTGCCCCTCTATATCAAAAGGCATAGCTTCATGGTTCTCAAGGGCATCAAAAAACTTTTTATGTGTGGCATCCCTTGCCGAGTATACAGTACCTGAAAGTTCAACCATGTCCCCAGCTTTGAGTCTGAGGATTGTTTCTTCAGTCAGTGGCATTTTAATGTGAATCATAATTCCACCTCCCTGTATCTGTGAGCATGGCATTCAATAACAACAGCCACAGGTAAGGAGCCAATGTGACAGGGAGCTTCCTCAATATGAACCTCTAGGGCTGTAACTCTTCCACCCATACCCTGTGGCCCTATACCTAGATTGTTTATTTCCTCAAGAAGCTCCTTTTCCTTTTCAGTATAGAAGGTTTCTCTGTGCTCAGAACCTATCCCTCTGTAGAGTGCATTTTTGGCAAGGAGTGGAACTTTTTCCAGATTCCCTCCTATTCCAAGCCCGATTATTATAGGAGGGCAGGGGTTGGGACCAGCCTCTTTGACTGTTTCCAGTACAAAGCTCTTTATACCTTCCCATCCTTCAGCAGGCTTGAGCATCTTAACCTTCGACATATTTTCACTGCCCGAACCCCTTGCACAGAATTTAATCCTGAGCCTGTCGCCTTTAACAAGCTTTATATGTACAATTGCAGGTGTATTATCGCCTGTATTTTCTCTCCTAAGAGGGTCATTGACTATAGATTTTCTAAGATAGCCTTTTTTATATCCTCTTCTCACACCTTCATTTAAAGCATCAATGAAACCAGGAGAATCAAATATAACCTCTTCTCCTAGCTCTACAAAGATTATAGCCACTCCTGTGTCCTGACAGTAGGGTATCCATTCTTTTTCAGCAATTTGGGCATTTTCCAGAAGTTTTTCAAGTACATGTTTTCCAAGGTCAGACGTCTCAATTTTAAGAGCATTATCAATCTTTTCTGTCATCTCTTTTTTTGCTATGTAACATGACTCAATTGCGAGCTTTTCCACAGTTTCAATTATCTTTTCAAGTCTGACAGTGCGCATGACTCAGTTTCATTCTTGCACAATAAAAGTTTTTCTTTCTTTTTAGAACTAAGTGTGATTCAAAGAATGTGCCACATATTTAGACAAATATATGTTTCAAGTTTTCATAAACCTATCTTTCTCTGGATTTATACCTTAATCTCAGGGGTTCTTATAATTTAGAAGGTTTATGTTTCTTATATCACCAAAATCAAGAAGATCTATAGCTTTGCTGAGGTTAGTTCACAGCGTTTTTCACAGATTCATAATTCAGCAAGCTTCTGAAGGTCTTTTGTTGAATTAATTCCCGGTGAATCATCCCAGGCGTTTAATTTTTGAATGCCAGACATATCAATATATTTCAAGAATTCCATTCTTAAAGTCTATATTGATTTCAAAATTTCTCAGGAAGCTCAGCCCAATTTCTCCTGTATAAAAATGATAGGTGTATTTATCCACAGAATTCTTCATAACCTCGTAAATCTCACTCTTTACTTTACTATGGGCAAGAACTTTGACTTCTGTCGGATTTCCAATTTCATCCTCTTCTAAAACTTCAACAAGGACCCACTCGTTACTGTACTCCTTTTTTACCTCCTCTATTTTCATTTATATCACCTGCAATATAATATTATGTGATGATAACCTTATAATTGGTTCGCATGATTTGAATGCATTGTCTCTATGTCTTTCTGTTCTCTTTCAGAGACATAAGGAGACCATCCAATTAGAACCAGAGTTTTAAGGGGGTAATTGGATGTTGTCATAAGGTAATAATTTCTCTTATGGAGGCCATTTATATATTCTTGTTTGTGTATATTCCCCCTCTGCATCTTTATGAACCAGAAAATTCACCAAATTTTGGTTTTTATATAGTCTGATGTTTTAGCGGATGTGAAATGCATAGCAAAGGAGTTTGGGTAGGGGACGCATCTGAATAAATACCTACTGAGAACATGTTCGCAGATAGGATTAAAACCCTATGAACGCATATTTATAATTGTGATAGAAAATGCAGGTAATAAATTTAGACGAATATGCGCAGTTCAGGGAAGATGGGTACAACCTCAGGCTACTCCACGACTCACCTAACTGGCGGATAATGAACTTCAACTTTGAGGCAGGGCAGGAGCTGCCTGTGCACAGTCACGATGTTGAAAGTGAGGTTATGATTCTTGTACTGACCGGAGAAGGATACTTCACTGGCGGGGAGAGCGAGATTGAAGCTAAGTCTGGGAGTATGTTGATAAGCAAAGTAGATGAGCCTCACGGCATTAAGGCAACCACACGTATGCGTGTTCTGGTTGCGATTGCTCCGCCGATATAGCTTTCATCCTGTCTGTGTCCTATTAATTTCCAAATATAACTCTCAAATATTCGACTTCAAATCTTTCTGAGCTCTCCCAGAAGTTCTGCACTCCTCCTCGTTCCCAGAGCCCTGAAAATTCTGTAACCATGCCTGAGAACAACTTTCAGAAGAAAACTGTGCCTATCAAAACTGAAGTTTTTCTTTATCTCCTCAACAGCCTCCTTATCCAGAGTTCTGAAAATCCTATCAAGCTCCTCCCTAGTAAGAGAGTAAAAGAGCTTCGAAAAATGCAGCCCGAAGTTTATCTCTCTGCCTATGTTTTTCTTCCACAACTTTTCATACCTGCTTAAAGAGCCTTCTGAGAAATCACTGGCATCTTTTAATACTTCTGCTGCCAGCTTTCCAGATGTTATGCCAAAGATTACTCCACCCCCTGTAATCGGCTTTATGAAGCCGGCAGCTTCGCCCACTATTAGCAAATTTTCAGCATATGTTTTATTAATAATTCCAAGAGGTATAACATCTCCAGTCTCGGCAAGAATTTCACTTTCTATCCCATTTTCACTGACAAACTTTTTTAAGGCAGATTTTGGTGAAAGAGTTGCACCTCTTGAACACAGACCAACTCTGCATCTCTCGCCTGCAGGAACCTGCCAGGCAAAGAAATTTCTGGCATAATGAGTAAAATAAACATCAGTCAGCTCAGCACTGCAATTTACCTCCAGCTGATAGCAGGATAGTATCTGGTCTGGTTTCCATTTCTCCCTGAGCCCCTGAGAAAGAGCAATCTCTGACCTGAAACCGTCAGCCCCTATGAGAACCTTTGCCTCTACTTCTTCAATCTTACCTTCTCTAAGAAGTTTTATGCTCCACCTTTTTCCCTTCCTCTCAACCTTTACCACTCTGGTAGAGGTGAGAATTTCGGCACCTTCATCAAGAGCATTTTCACCAAGCCCTCCGTCGAAAGCTGCTCTATCCACAACTACGGCAACAGGTTTTGAAAAAGAGAATTCAATGTTTTCAGCGTTAGAGTGAAGCCTTGCAGACCTGATATAACTCAGAACAGAGCTTTTATAATCAATACCCAGCCTTTCAAGAGACTTTATGCCGAGAACTCCTGTGCAGCTGATATTTCCTAATTCATGATGCTCTTCGGCAACACCAACCTTAAATTCTGAGGCAAGTTCTCCTGCACATGCCAGACCTGCTGGTCCTGCCCCTACAATAAACATATCGAAATGTATCAATGAATCACCATTACACCTATGCTCACTTTTCTCACAACCTCTTCAGATACACTGCCCATTACAATAAGGTCATATCCATCTTCAACCTTGTCGAGAATTGACTGGGTTGTACTTCTTGAAACAATAATCAGAGTGCTTAGCTTTACGCCTTTATTCTCAGCTTTCTTTTTTAGTACATTAAAATAATCCTTTGCCATAACAGCCTTCTGTTTATCTATATCCGAGAGAAATCTGTGATGGGGCTTTAATTCAATTACATTAAGAGCACTGACATCCTCTCCCGTAAAGCGTGTGAAGTCTCTGTTTCTATGAACATAAGACACGTCACTGCTCCCTTAATAACTCCCCCAAGACTGCCACTCTGAACAAGTCTTATATTCACACTTCCCACTGCATCCACCTTATACCAACTATTTTTGATAATATATAAAGTTTATTCTTAGAAAGTATTTCTAACTCTAACGCAATTCATCTCAACCCTAAAAGAGTATGAGCTTTCTTGCTTATCAAATTCTAAAAAACAAAATAAACCTTCAGCATTCTCTCTGATTTTAAGATTTATCATAACAATTAATAAGTATCTTCATTGGATTATAAAAAGATAATGAAAGATAGATTCAAAAAGGGTGAAGAAGCTTCACTAATTGGAGTTGCCGGAAATTTAGTCCTGACTGCACTGAAGCTCTTTATAGGTATCGTTTCAGGAAGTACTGCTGTTACGGCTGATGCCATTCACACATTCTCTGACGTGCTTGTGTCTATTATTACATTCATAGGTATAAGAATAAGTAAAAAACCAGCAGATAAAGAACATCCTTATGGGCATTATGATGCTGAAGCAATAGCGGGCTTGTTTTCGAGTATAGCTCTTGTGCTGTTGGGTTTTGAATTAATTAAATATGCCTACATAGCTTTCTTAAACCCGGCACATGTGGTTAGATATACTGCTATCTATGCAGTTATATTAACTTTTATTTTTAAGGAGCCTATGGCAAGATATACACTCAGGGTTGCGCGGGAAATTAAAAGTCCTGCTCTGGAGGCTGATGGCCAGAACCACAGAAGTGATATATATTCCTCTTTTGCTGTTCTTATAGCCATAATCGGAAGCCTTCTTGGATTCACCTTCCTTGACCCTATTGTCGGTATAGCAATTGCTATTATAATCTTATGGATTGGAATAAAAATAGGAATGAGGAATACAAATATACTTATGGGCAGAGTTCCCTCTGAAAAATTTGTTAAACTCATTGAAAGCAGGGCAAAGTCCATTAAAGGCGTAGCGTATGTACACAATGTGAAAGTGCACAGTCTTGGAGCTTTTACGAATGTTGAACTTCATGTTTGCGTTTCAGAGGATATATCTCTTGCCGATGCTCATGGAATAGCTCATATGGTTCAGAAGGAGATAGTTGCAAGCATACCGGAGGTTGTTTCTGCTCTTGTTCATGTTGAGCCTCTTGATAGACACCATAGAGAGATGCATAAAGAGATACACCATGGAGGTAAATGAGTTTTTTATGCGCCCATGCAAAATTATTATATCTTATTGATACAAAGTTAAGTTATGCGTTTTGCACATATTGCTGATACTCACCTTGGTTACAGACAGTACAACCTTGATGAGAGAGAGGAAGATTTCTACAGAGCCTTTGAAGAGGCAGTTGAAGTTATAATAGAGGAGAAACTTGACTTTGTTCTTCACAGTGGCGACCTCTTTGATGAACCCAGACCCCCTATCAAGGCTCTCGTGAGGGTTAAAGAAATTCTCGAGAGGCTAAAGAGTCATGGAATACCATTTATAGGTATTGCAGGTAATCATGATATATTGATGAGGAAAGGTGCTGTACCACCCCAGAAGGTCTTTTCAAATATTGAGCTTCTTACACCCAGAAAACCATATATTGTGTATAAAGGTATGTTTATTGCAGGACTGCCATATTTCTCAAAGATTCACAGAAATAATATGAAAGATATGTTGGAAAAGCTCTCTGAAAAAGCAAACGATTATGATAAGAGTATTCTCCTTCTCCATCAGGGAATAGATAAATATTTCAATCTTGACTTTGAGCTTAAAATTCAAGATTTACCCGATAATTTTAACTATTATGCTCTCGGCCATATCCACAAAAGGGTTATTGATACTCTTCCTTCTGGAGCTGTGGCTGTATATCCTGGCTCGACAGAGATATGGCGTATGGACGAGCTTGGAGAGTTTAAGAAACATGGAAAAGGTTTTTTTATTGTTGATACAGATGATTTTTCTGTTCAAGAGGTCAATTTCAAAGGTATAAGGCCATTTCTTAATTTTGAGGTTTCAGGAATCGAAGAAGTTAAAGACATTGTGAGAGAAGCAGAGAACGTCAGAGTTAAACCTGTGATTAAGGTGGAGGTTGGAAATAATGATTTTAATGAGGTATACAGAAGCCTGCTAATCGAGCTGAAGGAGAAGGCGCTTTACCTGGATATTAAAAGAAAGATTGAGAAGAATATTCAGAATGAAGATGTCAGAGGTGAAAAAATTGATATTTATTCTATGATGCGTGAAAGCTTTGAAGGTAGTGAGGAAGAAAAGAATTTCTGTTTGCAATTGCTAGAGAGGGTGCAGAGGCAGGAACAAATATTGCAGAATCTTATTTTAATAGGTAATAAAATGATAATTAAGAGAATTGAACTCAGAAATTTTAAGTCTCATAAACACAGCATTTTGAAGCTGGATGAAGGTATAAGTGTAATACTAGGGGAAAATGGTTCTGGTAAAACTTCAATTCTTGAAGCTATAGGTTATGCACTTTTCAGGCTTCAGCCTGTAAAACTTGAACAGCTTATAAGGAGGGGTGCTGATGATATGTCGGTTATTATTGATTTCAGCCTGCGTGGTGAAGACTATAAAGTAGTTAGGTACAGGGGAAAACAAAAGAAAACAGCACTTTATAAAGATGAAGTTCTTATAGCTCTTGGCGATGAATTAGTTAAAGAGACTATTGAAGCTCTGCTTGGTATGGATGGTACTGTTTTCACCAGTGCTATCTATGCTAGGCAGGGTGAGATTGATTCCATGCTAACTTCGAGGTCTGGAGAAAGGAAGGAGGTTATGGGCAGGTTAATAGGCACTCAAGAGCTTGAAGAGGTTCACAAAGCTATGGCAGAGGTAATAAAACACTTCTCGTCAAAACTCGAAAGGTATCATGATATTGATAATGAAATAAAATCTAAAAGTAAAAAGATTATAGAATATATGGGACAATCTGAGGAATTTAAAATTAAAAAGGAAGAGGTACGTGAAAAACTGGATAAATCAAAAATCAGTCGCTCTGAGCTGGAAAAAGAAATTATAATTGTAAGAGAAATTATAGATATTTTAAATAAAAAAGATGAACTTGAAAAAGGCAGGGAGTTTATCAGGAAAGACCTTAAAAAGATTGAAGTCTATGTTGAAATTGAAAAGGCAGAAGTAGAAAAAGCAGAAGATTATAACAGGTTCGCTATAGAAAAAGGAGATTTGTCTAAGGAACTAATAAAGCTCAAGGAGATAAAAAAGCAGAATCTGAAACTTTCAGGCGAGATACAAGAGCAGGAAAGGAAGAAGATTGATATAAATAATTATATCAGAGAATTTCTTGTAAGATGCAGCAAAATTGCTGAAAGGGATTTTAAAGATATACCATTGGCAGAAACTCATATAACAAATTTATTAAAAATCAATAATGAAGAAAAAGATAAAATAAACACTAAAATAGTAAATATTAACTCAGAAATAAATATCTTCAGAACAAAAAACAAAGAACTTGAAGAAAACCTTCGTAATATATCTAAACTTGAGGGCAGGTGTCCCACCTGTAAGAGACCTCTTGAAAAACATACCAGAGAGGAAATTATCAAAGATTATAAAGAAAATATTGAAATTAACAGAAAAGGTGTTATTGACTCTAAGATAGTATTGAGAGATTACAAAGGCTATTTTGAAGAACTAAATGTGAAAATAAATAATATCATGTCTTTAAATTTTGATGTGGTAAATGAGAAAATTGTGTATCTCAGAGATATAATTACTAAAATAGAAATTTTAAAACATGAATTTGAATTAAATCAAAATAAAGTCATAGATTATAATACTCTAAAAGATAAGCTGGAAAAAATCGAAATTAAAATCGAAGAGCTTAGAAAAAGCCATGATAGGTATATAAGTGCCAGAGACTATCTGAGAAAATATCTTCCTGAAAGAGAAGAGCTTGAAAGAAAGTTGGAGAGAATTGAAGAAGAACTTGATAATATAATGAGAAAAACATCAGACATAAAGGAAAAATTAGGGATCCTGCCTGATACTAATTATTTAAATAAAAAAGAATATAAACAGAGAGCTCTTACCAGAGAGATAGAGATGCTTACAGGAAAACTATCATCTCTAGTGGCAAACCTTGCAAATTCAGAAAGGGTTATTATAGAACTCAAGGAAGAAATTGAAATACTGAAAGAAATGGAAGAAAAGAGGAGAAATCTTGAGAATTATATACATTTTCTTGAGAAAGTCAGAAATCTCTTTCACAAGGATATGCTTCAGAAACAACTCAGACAACAGGCAAAACCTCTAATTGAAAGTTATACCAGAGAAATCTTTGAAAACTTTAATTTACCTTATTCTGATTTAATTATTGAAGACGACTATAGTATAACACTCATAGGTCCAGGAGGCGATAGTAAGGTTGAGACACTCTCTGGTGGTGAAATTATAGCCTGCTCTCTTGCTCTAAGAATTGGTGTGGCAAAAGCTCTCTCAGGCCCTGCTATGGAAATAATAATACTTGATGAACCCACAATTCATCTGGACGATATTAGAAGAAGAGAACTTGTGGATATTATCAAGAAGCTCTCCACACTACCTCAAACAATTGTGGTTACTCATGATAGAGAATTTGAAGAGGCTGCCACAAAAGTCTTTCTGGTAGAAAAAGTGGGTGGGATTTCTGACGTGAAGGATATCACCGAGAGAGATACTCTATCATATCCACCAGCCCGATAGTGCCTGTCATCATCACATCTCCAATTGGAGTTGCAAATTCAACTTCAAGAGATGAGTTTTGCAGCATTTTTCTATTCGGCCCTGTTACAAGAATTCTTCTGATTTGTTCAATACCCACACTTTCGATAATATGGCATCCATGCCCTGAATCGTTGTATATCTCTTCATTGGTGACATTTCCATTAGCAAAGCGTATTATAAGTTCTTCGAGTTTATTTTTATTTAAAAGTCCTGTATGGTGCTCCAGCATTCCAATAACTCTGTCATCTTCTCCCACAAGAGCTATTAGAGTATGTCCATTTCCTATATCTATGGCTATTACCGGACGCTCCTTTATACCGTGGAGAGCTCCGACAATTGCAGCAAGTTTTGAGTCTGAAATAAACACATTGTAATCTTTAAGAGTATTCATAACTCCCTGCATTCTTGTATAGTACTCTGGTGGCTCTTTGTAGCCAAGCTCTAGATAACTTTTACCTTTCTCCATAAGTCTTCTGAAATTCTTAAATCTGAATACCCTGTCGGATTCACCCGGCGGAGCTCTTCCATGGTCCTGTACAGCAACACCTATATAATCGAAATTGAAGTCTTCACCGAGAGATTCGAGAATTTCTCTGTAAAACTCCAGATTGACATCCTTTGTTTCAATAACAGTGTAATTGTCAAACGGTGGCTCCTCAACCACCTCTATTCCAAGTTCTCTTACCTGATTAAGGTCATCTCTGACAGTACTTGCAGCTTCTGTCTGCATGGCAACTCTAAACCCCTTATCGACATGACTCTTAAGGGCAAAGGCAAGAGGGCCACCTCCCATGGTAACTCCTCTGACAAAGAGATTTCTGTCTGCCTGCATTACTCTTCTGGCAAGAATTCTCGTTGGAGATGGAAAAACCATTTTTATATTATTTTCGTGATTTTTTCTAGTCTTATATACAAGAACATCCTGTGTACCCATACCTATGTCAATAGCAAAAACTCTCAATGAATTTTCTTTTGCAGTTAGATGAAGATGGCCATGAAGCATAACATATAATAATCATAAGCCACTATAAACGTTACTGTGATTCAAAAGCTGTTTTCTATGTTTGGAAGATTTCTTGCTTTCATATTCGAGAAGCTCAGAATTAGCCCCAGCTATACTCTCCCTGCCTCACTTATTTTTCAGATTCTCTCAATTATCAGCCTTTATATAGCTCTGATTAGATTTACATATTCCAACCTGCCGGAATATTTCTTCTCAGGTTTTTTACTGGTTTCTGTACTTCTCTTTGAAACCGCAAAGAGCCAGCAAAAAGAAAAAATGATGCTGAAAGATTTTCTACAAAAGTTATTTGACTTACCAGTTAATATAGCTCTTACATTATTGCTTCCAGCAGCAATTGTTATTCCGTCTATTATGGGATTCATACCAGCAAAGGAGTTATATTATTTAATGCTCGGTCTCATTATTACAGGCAGTCTTCTGCCAAAAGGAATTATGTTGTATTCTCCTGGCAGGATGGTTGTTCTTGCGCTCTTCGCCATATATGGAATTCATAAGGGCTCGTTTGATATGTTTCTACTGGCATACTTTATACTCTTCGCAGTGATTTCAGGCTTAAGGCTTCTGTATATTCTGGTAAAAATTCTTGATTCTCATTATGTTTTTTCCAGGATGAAATCTGTATTCCTGCATATTATGAACTTCACCATTTCAATATTTAACAGAAATCTCCATAAGAGGAGAACTGTTAAGAGCAGGAAGGTGAAGATGTCTCAGCCTCGGGAAGAAGGTTATTCATTTATGGCAGTTGTGGTAGATGAAGAAGATAATCCTGTGAGGGTAGCAGAGGTTACCCTTTTTAACAATGAGCAGATGCTGAAGGAATTTAATATTACTGGCGGAGATGGGAAGTGCAGCTTTGATGGTCTGGAAAATGGCGAATATATTATATCAATTAAAGCTAGAGGCTATGAGCCTGAGGAACACAGGAGATATATAGGTTTTTCCACAGGCGAGGTCTTTAAAATCACAGCAGAAAAAGAACACACTCAGAACGAAGGACCTGACAATATAGAGGATGATATATTTTCTGGTGAATCTGCCCTTATTGAGTATTCGTCATCGGAAGAGCTTAGCAGAATTGTAAAGGCTATTGTGAAAGAACATATAACCAATGATAGAGATGTATTTCTGGCAGCTATGCCACCAAGGAGCTACCAGTACAGAAAGGAATTTGGAAGCTATATAAAAGAGGGAAAGCTTAGAATTATAAATGTCCCTCCCAGAGGTGCACTGCCAGAGAGCGACAGAAATATTCAGGAAGTTCCCATGACAAATCTCGAATACTTCAGGGCTGTTATGGAGGAGATGCCAGCAGGAAGCCTTCTAATCTTTGAGCCATTGAGCAGTCTGATAATAAACCTAGGAAAAAATCCTGCATATCAGTTTATTTTAAAGGTTGTTGATTATCTGAGCAAAGATGGGATTTTTTTTGTAACCTTTATAAATAAAGAGACCTCAGAAGAAGCTTCAATGTTCAGAGAGCTATTTGTTGCAGTTGCGGAAATCTCAGGTGAAAGGTTAAGGAGAATAATGTAGTTCACCTTCCATAAAAAAGCCTTTCAGCAAGAAACTCTGGAAGGCCAGCTTTTCTTATTGCTCTTGCTGTTTCTTCCACAGGATAGTCAACTCTTACAATCTCAGCCTCTCTTCTGTCAATATCAAGAAAGGCAAAACTTGCCTCTTTTAATCCATCTCTGGGCTGACCCACACTTCCAGGGTTCAGAATAAGGCCTTCTTCAAATTCCTTTACTAATGGAATATGAGTATGGCCAAGTATTAAAATATCTCTTTTTCCAGCTTTCAGGTAATTTATGAGGATTTCTTCAGGAATATCAGGAAAAACATACTCATTCAGCGGGTTGAAGGGACTTCCATGAAAGATGCAAAACTCTTCTTCAGCCAGTTTTATCGGCAGCGATTCAAGATAGGAAAGTTCTTCTCTGTTTATTGTGTTTTTTGTCCAGACCAGTGCTTTATGTGCAATGGAGTTCATACCCGATAGCTCATGTTGCACAGCATAATCATGATTCCCCATAACACTCTTTATTCTCTTTTCTCTGAATAGCGCTATAGTCTTTCCGGGAAAAGGATTATAACCTACCAAGTCTCCAGCATTGTATACTTCAACTCTTCCAGTTTCATCTAGAACAGCCTCAAGAGCTGGGAGGTTACTGTGCACATCACTTATAACAGCAATTTTCACAGAGTATATATATGTTAAAACTGTAATAAATGTTATCTATATTCCTGTGCTTCAGAGGTAGCAGGAAGTGATTATTAAGGGGTACTCTGAAAATGGGTTACAAATTTTTTAAGGATATTCTGGGTTATGAAGAGACCCTTTTTAAGGAGCGTAGAGTGTTTGATTTAGACTATATTCCTGAAGCTTTTATACACAGAGATGCTCAGATGCAGAGTATTGCTCTCTGCCTTATTCCTGCTCTGAAGGGAGGTAGAGCAATGAATGCTCTGATTGTTGGTCCCTCTGCAACAGGGAAAACAACTGCTTTAAAGTTCAGGTTTAAAGAGATTGAGGAGGAGAGCAGAGATGTTGTGTGTGTTCACATAAACTGCCAGATTACATATACAAAGTTTGGTGTATTTTCCCAGATTTACAGAAAATTACTTGGACACACACCTCCTGAGACCGGTGTGCCTTTCTCAAAGATTTATGAGGCAATCTTCAGAAGACTGATAAGAGATGGTAAGAGTCTTGTTGTTGCCCTTGATGATATGAACTATCTCTTCTATGGAAGACTGGGAAATGAAATACTGTATGACATTCTCAGAGCTCATGAAAGTTTTCCTGAGGCAAAAACTTCTGTATTTGGTATAGTGAGTGATGTATCTATGAGTTTAAATTTTGACCCGAGAGTAAATTCAATATTCAGCTACAGGGAAATCTTTTTCCAGCCTTACTCAATGAATGAGATTTATGATATTCTCAAAAACAGGGCAAAAATGGGTTTTTTTCCGGGTGTCATTGAAGATGAGCTTATTGAGAAAATTGCAGGCTATGCCTTTGAGCATGGTGACCTCAGAGTTGGAATAGAACTTTTGAGAGTTAGTGGCATTATTGCAGAAGCTGAAGCTTCACGAAGTATTTGTGAAAGATATGTGGAAAAAGCTTATGGAAGTTCAAAGCTTGTAAGTATGAAGCTTCTCATATCATCTCTGAGCAGTAATGAGAAAGCCCTGCTCAGGTTGATAGCTGATTCTGAAGAAGCTATCTCGGGTAATATATACCAGAAATTCAAAGAGACTGCAGGAGTCAGTTATACAAAATTTTATCGAATGATTGAAAAACTTGAGAATTTGAAGTTTATAGAGACTTATCAATTAACCCCTGGCAGAGGGAGGAGCAGAAGAATTGTTTTAAAGCACCAGAAGGAAGACCTTCTCAGATTACTATGAGGTGATTTCTTGATTGTTATATTGAGACTGGGCCACAGGCCTGTGAGAGATAAAAGAATTACAACCCATGTTGCGCTTACTGCCAGAGCTTTTGGTGCCCAAGGGATTATTCTTACTGAAGAAGATAGAAATATTGTTGAGAGTGTTGAAAAGGTTGTCGAGAACTGGGGAGGAGACTTCTTCATCAGAGTCGAAAAGGACTGGAGACTGGTAATAAAATCATGGCAGGGAATTAAGATTCACCTTACAATGTATGGTATGCCAATTCAGAAGGTAATAAGTAAAATAGACCTGGAAAAAGATATTCTTGTTATTGTGGGTGCAGAGAAAGTACCCGGTGAGGTTTTCAGGCTTGTGGACTATAATATAGCAATAGGAAATCAGCCTCACAGTGAAGTCAGTGCACTTGCCTTATTTCTCGACAGGCTCACTCAGGGAAACTGGCTGAATAAGGAAATCAGAGGGAAGCTGAGGGTTATACCTTCGGAGAGAGAAAAGAAAGTGGTGAGGGAATAGATGCATCTTCTAATTGCTGGAATTCATACCCGCCCTGCCGTTGCCTCTGCCAAAAGATTGGATTATAGGGTGACCGCAGTTGACTACTTTGGTGATGCAGATTTAAGGTTTCTGGCAGATAGCTCGAGAACAGTTGTTAAGCAGGAAGCTTTCAAAAGCAATGGAAAGATAGAGGAAAATTACTCAGATGAAGCCCTTATCAGCCTTGCCGAGAATATTGATAGCGATATAACTGTGCTCACATCTACCTTGAAATTGAATAAGAAAAATATCGCAGGAAACAGACCAGAAGATATTAAAAATCTTAAAAATAAAGCATATCAATTTAAGAAACTTAAATCTCTTGGTGTCAAATTCCCAGAAACAGAATTTGTTAGTTCTAAAGACAAAGCTCTTGAAATTATTGGAAACTTTGGGTTTCCATGTATTTTAAAGCCTGCTTCAGGAGCTGGTGGTAGAAACATAATTTTTGTAAGAAGCGAAGAGAATATTCCAGAAATCAGCGAGGAGTATCTTATACAGAGATTTATCTCAGGAACGCCATTGAGTATATCCACCCTTTCTACAGGTGAGGAAAGCATAGTCATATCCTCAAGTTTTCAGATTCTTGGATATAAACTCTCAAATACCAGTGATTTTATCTATTGTGGAAGTATTGTTCCCTATGAGGTTACTGACGAGGTAGAAACTCTTGCTGAGGAAATATCCCTCAAACTCAAACTCATAGGATGGAATGGTATAGATTTTGTGGAGAGCAGAGGAGAGTTTTACTTCATGGAAGTAAATCCAAGATTTCAAGGAACCTTTGATGCAATAGAAAAAGCATACTCCATAAATCTTGTGGAGGCTCATCTGAAGGCATGTGAAGGTGAGCTTATTGATAGACCATTGACTAAGAGGTTTGCAGTCAGATTAACTCTTTTCTCACCCCATAGAAGCCTTGTTAAGAGAAACCTTCTTGGCATAACTCATGATGTCCCTCTAAAAAATTCTATTCTGGAGAAGAGAGAACCCTTTACAACTATTGTTGAGTCTGGCAGAAGCAGAGATGAAGCTATTGCCGCTGCCAGGGAAAAGGCTAAAATGGCTTACTCTTGCCTTGAACCTATTTAATCTCCCACGCCTATACTAAATCTAGCTATGTGCCCTCTAAACATCTTTTTTGGGAGAAGATAGTAGATTATATTCTCAAGTAGTTTATTATGGCCAGAGTAGTAGGGTTCATCACCTGTAATAACCAACTTGCCATCTCCAAGCCTGCCCCCCATCCATATCACAGGCATGTAGGAAGTGCTGAGTGAGATATTATCCCAGAGCACATGGTTAGCTTCACCACCTGTATCTCCTGTTTTTATCCAGGCTGAGAGGGTTAATGTGTAGCTTCCATTTTCTTTTAACAGGGGAGATATATCAATATTCTCAGACTTCCATAAAGTTATAGAGCTATAATTTGCCTGCCATATATTGTATTCCCTTCCTGAGGGAGTTTTGATGTATATATATAGTTTTGATGGCAGAGCATCTGAATAACTATATATTTTCCATGCGAAGGAAAGGTTGGCAATTTCAGGCACTATACGCCCTCCATAGTAGAAGCTCTGACTCCAGTTAGCATAACCGTCTATACTGGCAGTGTTTGTATAACTCTGGGCAGTATATACTAAATCCTGATTGCCTGTGGATGTCCACGCATTTATTATATCACTGCTGGATGTAGAATTACTCCAGACTGAACTAGGGTCTGTTGAGAAATCGCCATCGGCAATAAAGCTGGAATTAGAAATATAGCTGTTGTTCACAGATGCGAAGAATACAATTTTATAGGGAGTTAAATTATAGGGTTTGAAGAATGACCAGAAGGTATAGGAAGGTTCCAGAGGGTGCAATGGAGCATTGTCCTGTCTCTCACTTAAATAGATACTATCCTGTGAGGATGGATATGTGACTGAGAGGTTGTTCGGAAAGTTGAGTATACTCAGGTAGCTTTCAACAAGTGTCTGATTTATACCACCTTTTGGAATAGCTTCAATATAGAAAGGGGAGATAAAATTATAACCTGAATCCTGACCCAGAATACATAAACTGCCACCTTTTAGAACATAATTATAAATCTCATATTTTCTGACTGTGAGGTTGCCGTTGATTGAAGGATTCAAAGTTGCATCGGTACCAACAACAACTGTGTCAAAGGTGTAAAGGTTGTTTTTATATGACAGGTTGAATAAGTCCCCTATATTTGCGGAAGAGAAATTAATAACTCTGAAACCCATATTTTTTATAATGTCCTCCTCATAGGGGATATTGCCTATATAAGCTATTCTTGGCGATGAGATATAAGCTACTGAAGAGCTTATAATTTTAAATGTTTTATTCTTCGGGATTTTACCTGTTGTAAAATTCAAAAGCATCTCCTCTTTCCCTGCCTCGGCTTTCTGGGGAGAATTCTGAATAACTTTAGATGGAAGGGAGCTTATATTTTCAGGAGAATAGTAGAGGAAGTAAAGGTTCTCACCTGTGGTGGAGAAATTCACTGCCATCTTTTTTATGTAACTGTTGCCATAGTATGAAATTACATTACCAGAAAAACTAACTTCTCTTTTCATGTTATCATATAGCTTGACTGAAGTGGCATGGGCTCTTGGAAGAAGTACTTCAAGAGAAGCATTGGAAGAGCTGTTATCTATATATATTGGAATCCTGTAAGGAAAGCTTTTATTTGCCCAGTTTTCAGGTTGAAAAGTCACTTTTAGGAGGATAACACCGCTCACACCAAGCTCTTTTTTCAGAGTACTGTAACTTAAATTAAACAGGGATGCGACTTTGAGGTCATGGAGAGTATAGTCAATAGTTTCATTTTTGAGAGGGTCATAGAGAGCTAATCCAGGTATTGATGGATTGTTGTTAACTTGCCACTCTACAGGACTGCCAGGGCTTTCAAGGAGAACAGTTATAAACTTCCCGACTTCAAAACTGAGCTGGTCATTCTCTGAAATGCTTTTTGTCTGGCTGAAGTGGTTGTAGAGTGCTGCTGTTGAAAAAATAATTATTGATGTAAAGACTGCTATTCCAATAATTATATCAATGGTTTTCTCTACCATTCAGATACCAACTCCAATCTTAAATACCAAATAACTTATGAGAATAAGCACAATGCTGTGCTTGAGCCCGTCATATATACTTCCTTCTCCAATTTTCCCTGCGACAAGACCTGTGAAGCCACCCTGAATAAGTGCCATGTGAAAGAGAAGCTCCTTGAAACTTCCGAGGTTTGACATATGCATTATGCCTGTGAGACCGGATATCCCCTCTAGAAGTGACTTTATCAGCATTATAAGGATTCCTAAGAAAATCATATGGGAGAAGTAGATTATTATAGTGTAAGTCTTCATTGAACCCTTTAATTCTTCCTCCATCTCCTGCATCATTCTACTGAAGTTTGCCACAGCATCCAGAGTCTTTGTTATTTCACCGCCAGCACGGTTTGCCTCAATAATAATTGAAGAGCTTCTCTGAATGTGTTTACTTGGCCTTCTCTTTGAGAATTGTAGTATAGCCTCTTCGAATGGGATTCCCCAGGATATCTGGCTGTATATTTTTTTGACATCACTGGATAGGTAGGAGTAGTCCAGGTATGTGGCAGACTTTATGGCATATGGTAATGTCATTCCAGCCTTAGTAGAGCTTGCTATATCCCTGAGGAAATTCGGAAATTCTTTTTCAACAACTCTGAGTTCTCTTAACTCAATATAACGAATTAGAAAATATGGTAATATAGCAATGGTAATGCCAACAATAGAGAATGCATCAAGACTCTTTGTGACAATAATTCTTATGAATACAGCTAACCCGAGAACAATTCCAATGGCCAGTGAAATATGCTCCTTTCTTTCCATCTTATCACTCCATTTTTGGAATTGTTGCTTCTATAAAGAGGAGATACATTACATTTGCAGCAGGTATTGCAAGGTATATGAACATTTCCATGAGAATAACGGGATTTATAGAACCTCCTCCTACGAGACCCATCATAGAGCCCATAACTATAAAGAATATTGGTCCTGCAACAAATATTGTGACATAGGCTTCTGAGTACATGCTGAGACGCTCTATTACATTTTTCCACATATTCCTATGTTTTTCAGTTATAGAACTTGCAGCTTCATTCAGAAAAGATGAGAGGTTTCCACCTGTGTTTATTCCAGATGCCATACCAATCAGAAGCCTTCTGAAGTCTTCAGATGGAGTTCTATCAGCTTTCCTCTTTATGGCTTCAGTTATATCATAGCCAAAGGTTTCACTATCTCTGATTATACTATTTGCTTCTCTTGAAACCTCCCCATAACGCTCAAATCTCGCCAGAGAATGAAAGATTGCAAGGGGAGGAACACCACTCACAGCTATGGTGGCCATGTGGTTGACTGCATAGGGCAGGGAGGCTTCTATTGAGCGTTTTCTCTCTCCAGCAATGATTTTGGGCATAGCAATAAAAACCGAAAAAACAGCCAGTGCTCCAGCAGATGACAGAATAAAGGCTGCTAATATATCCAAAAGTGGCATGTTTTTTAAAATTATGATTGTAAATGAGAGAAAGAATAGTATTGAGAAGATTAGAATAGAAGAGAAAAGAGCTCCGCTCAGATATGCTGAAAGTGTAGTTCTAATATCTGCACTCTGAAGGTCTATCCTGAGATTTCCAAAAGGTTCTGATATTCTGTCACTAAAGTTTCCCAGGATGCTGTGTGCAAAGAGTATAAAACCTTCAAAAATCATATTTATCCCTTTTTCCTGCACGTATTATAAATATTACTCCTGCGGCAAACAGGAGGAAAAATGTAAGGATTAGTGCAATCTTTTTTATAAGAAGTATTCTTGCCTTTTCCTCAACCCTAGCATTAATTTTTTTAGATACGCTTCTAGCTTTACTGCTCTCTTTAATCACAATTACCGGCACATCTATATTAGATTCTGTTGTCGAGAGATAATTCTTCCCTCCTTCGTCACTCCAGCTAACCACAAGTTTTGAGATGTATTTCCCATTTTTATTAGCTTTCAGATGAATTGCAATTTCTTTTTCTTTCTGAACATCAAGTCTGCCAATTTCTGACTCTACACCACTAGGCTCAATATTCTTAGGGAGAGATGTTATAGCTTTCATATTTAAAGCAGGCCCATAGCCTATATTCTTTATTATGTATTTTAAAGTGAATTCTTTTCCCACAACTATTTTCTCCTTCGGAGTAACTGAATATACCTCTATGACAGGACCTTCAACCCTAAACCTGAGTTCACTCTCTGCAGTTATACCACCGTAATCTGCATGGGCAGTTATACTTCCATCTCCTCCCGTAACTGCTTTAACGCTAAATTTGTAGCTGAAACTTTCTCCAGGCTTTAAAAAAACTTCTCTGTCTTTCTTTCCGTACATAGGCAGGTACTCCATATTCTCAGGCACAGCCACGTTTAATATGAAGTTCTCAGCTTTAGCCCCAGTATTTTTTATATAAACCTCAATGAGCCCTTTTTCATCCAGCTTATATAGATTTTTACCTGAAATTCCCAGTATAGCATTCTGGGAGAGAGGCCTGAGTTCTATACTCTTAACAAGCTCCTCTTTATAGTTATGGTAAAATTGATCATTATAGCTGGTTTCAATGAGAAAATCAAATGTTTTCGTGCTTTTCACCCCAGGTATGAGAAAGGTTATATCATATTTTCCAGTAGTTTTACCAGCCCCAAGAATGGAATAACTGTTTACGCTCTGGCCTGATATAAGTCTGAAGTTCTTAGGATAATCAACTGTTATTATAAGATTTCTCGCTGCTCTTGTGCCTACATTCTTTGCCTCAATTTCAAAGAATAACTTTCCATTGTTTATTCTGCTCCCCATATTTAGAGAAATCGCAGGAGAATCTACATATATATATTTGGAGCTTGTTGAGCTGTATAAATTGCTGAATTCATCTCTATATGTAACTTCAGTTGTAACTTCATATTTCCCCTGTCTGTTTGCTTTAAGGATATAGGTGTAAGATACTTCTTTTCCTGGTGCAAGTGAATCCAGTTTGATTCCTGAATTACCTTCTGTCTCGAGGTTTGTTTTCACTCCCGCATTTACGCCATAGGCGACAGCACTTCCAGTGTTTTTTATTACCACTGAAACATTTGCTGTTTCATTGGGATTCATTACTATTTTCGACGTATTAAAACCATTGTTGGTATGTATATTCTCAATAACTTCTATTTGAGGCTTTAATTCAACAAATTTAATTATTCTAATTTCACTTTTATTTTTTGCCACCACATTTCCATACTCACCTTTATATTCAACAAGACTGTAGGTATGGTAATCTGCCGGAGCACTGGCTGTTAGTACATAATTTAAATATACTGTATATCCTGGAGGGAGCCTGCCCTCCCAGAAAGTTTTTCCCTGTACTAATTTCAAACCCTGAGGTAGAATGTCATCAACTTTGCCCAGAAAGTCAAAAAATCTTCCAGTATTATGAATTTCAACAGTAACATAAACTTTTTGGCCGACAAGTGCATAGCTCTCTGTTCTCATTTTTTTAAAGTTATAGGGATATCTGACCATTTTTGTTATACTCACATGAGATTCTCCCACAACCGTAAGATTTCCTTTGAATACGTCTTCCTTTACTCTGGAATTTCCTGTTTGCTCATTGGAGTAGCTGTATTTCACTTTTACTGGAAGGGAATAGTTTGTAATCTTCCATAGCAAAGGGGCGAGAAGTATGTATGAGAAACTTGCTTTGTTTCCGGGACAGAGAAAAGCTGTGAAATTTTCAGGATGAATAAGAACTTTAAAATCTTTGAGGAGGGGTTCAACGCTTATATTTTCTGCAGGAAGTTCACCTGTGTTATTTAAGGTTATTGTGAGATAAAGCTCTCTTCCTGCCCTGACAGCAGGAAGTGATGAATTAAGTATCTTATTATAGTTTACCTCTGGATTAATTGAAATATTAGCCTTGAGTCTTGCCATGTTTTCAGTATATACTGTTATATTACTCTCTGTTCCAGATGTCCCTTCTAATTCTATAATGATATCATTATCCATTCCCCTGTAATATCCACCTACCATAACCGTAAATCTCTCATAATCTTCACCATACTTGTAAACTTTAAATGTCGCACCGCCTGGAAAAACAAAGGTAGGTTTTATACTGAATTCATCAACAGGAGTTTTTACACCTTCATAAACATGCCCTGTGAATCTTACCTGAAACCCTGGAAATTTCGAAATGGGAGGTGCAGAGCATATAGCATGGACACCTGGGATAATAAGGATTAAAGCGAGAATTAACAGTAATGTTTTTTTCATGACCACCAGTCCTGAATTCAG
>QIGD01000018.1 GCA_003229935.1 Methanobacteriota archaeon
TAAAGTAATGGAAGTAGCTCGGAAGTATAACTTATGGGTTATCGAAGATAACTGTGATGCTCTGGGTTCTAAATACAAAAGGAGATATACAGGCACTTTTGGCGATATTGCCACATACAGCTTTTATCCTGCACATCATATCACCATGGGAGAGGGTGGCGCATTGGTCACCAATGACACTCAACTAAAAAGGCTGATTGAGTCTTTCAGAGACTGGGGGAGGGACTGCTGGTGCGAACCAGGGAAAGACAACACCTGTGGTAAGCGGTTCCAGTGGCAACTGGGCGATTTACCTCATGGATATGACCATAAATACGTCTATTCTCATCTTGGATATAACTTAAAAGTTACTGATATGCAGGCAGCAGTAGGAGTGGCTCAATTAGAGAAGCTCCCCGACTTCATAAAAGCAAGGAAGAAGAACTGGAAAGTTCTTTATGAAGGCTTAAAAAAATACAAGGAAGGCTTAAAAAAATACAAGGATTACTTTATCCTTCCGAAAGCCACAAAGAATTCTGATCCATGCTGGTTCGGGTTTTTATTAACAGTTAAAGAAAAAGCTCCTTTTTCAAAGAATGATATTGTCAGTTATTTAGAAGATAACAAAATCGCAACAAGGATGCTTTTTGCTGGGAATATTATTAGACATCCAGGTTTTGAGAGTCTAAAATATCGAATTCATGGTGACCTTAAAAACACAGATTTTATTATGAATAATACTTTCTGGATTGGGGTTTATCCGGGGTTGAATGATGAAATGAGAGATGGAAAGTTTGAGGAGTTTTTAAGGAGCTAAAATGCGATATCTTGTTACTGGAGGCTGTGGTTTTCTGGGTTCTAATCTGTCCTCTGAAGTGCTTGGAAGAGAAGAGGAATTGTTTGTTTTTGATAACCTTTACAGGTCGGGATCAATCGAGAATTTAGCATGGCTAAGGTCTCTCGGAGATTTCCAGTTTATCCATTCTGATATCCGCAACACTAATGATGTAGAAAGAGTTATCAAGGATATTAAGCCGGATGTCATTTTTCATCTTGCTGGTCAGGTCGCAATGACCACATCAATTGAAAACCCACGGATGGATTTCGAAATTAATGCTCTTGGCACATTTAATTTATTGAATGCTGTTAAGAAATACTCTTCTGAAAGCATTGTAATATACTCTTCTACAAATAAGGTGTATGGCGACCTGGAATGGGTAAGATATGAAGAAGGTGAAAAGAGATACACAACCCCGGATTTCACCAACGGGTTTGATGAGTCAATCCCCCTGAATTTTTCTTCGCCTTATGGTTGTTCTAAAGGTGCAGCAGATCAATATATGCTTGACTATGCCAGGATTTTTGGTTCAAGAACTGTTGTTTTCCGTCATTCTTCGATGTATGGTGGCAGGCAGTTTGCCACTTACGACCAGGGCTGGATAGGCTGGTTTTGCCAGAAGGCGATTGAGGCAAAGAACGGGACGATAAACGAACCTTTCACAATTTCAGGTACTGGAAAGCAGGTAAGAGATGTACTATACGCAGATGATATGATAAGGCTTTATTTTAAAACTGTGGAAAATATTGATAAGGCAAAAGGGCAGGTGTTTAATGTTGGTGGTGGGATACAAAATAGTTTGTCCCTTCTGGAATTGTTTGAGATTTTAGAGCAGGAATTACACGTGAAGCTTTCTTGTACAAAACTCCCGTGGAGAATAAGTGATCAAAAAGTTTTTGTGGCTGAGGTAAATAAAGTAAACAAGATGATTGGCTGGAAGCCGAGGATTGATAAGATTAAGGGCATTAAAATGATGTTGGAGTGGATTCCAAATTATCTTTATTCAGGTGACAAATAAGTGAAGGTATTTGTAAGGATTCCTTCTAATAGACCCTCTGGTGGAATAAAGGTTGCCAATTAGTGAATCTTTTTGGGGAGAGAGGAATAGAATATCTTTTAGCGGTAAATGGGGAACCGCATGTTGCTAATTGGATGATACCCCTGCTCCGGCAATAGAAAATTTAGCATGGCTAAGGTTTCTCGGAGATTTCCAGTTTATCCATTCGGATATCCGTGACAGTAATGATGTGGAAAAAGTTATCAAGGATACTAACCCGATTCTCAAAAATCATTAAGATTTCAAACAGAAGCCTGACTGCTTTATGACTAAACTGGCAATTTGTATACCTACCTATAACCGTGCTAATTTTCTTCCTGACACTTTGAACAGTATTATTTGTCAGGCAAGTGGTGATGTAGAAATTGTTGTTAGCGATAATGCGTCGAGTGATAATACTGAAGAGGTTATTCGAGGTTTCCAACAATCCTTCCCAAGACTCAAGTATTATCGTTGGTCTGAAAACATGGGTGCAGACCTAAACTACCTCAAAGTCATTGAATCGGCTGAGAGTGAGTACTGCTGGTTTATGGGAAGCGATGATGTGATCAAAAATGGTGCCATTCGAAGAATTATTGATGAAATAAAACAAGGACACGATATTTACTTATGTAATAGGACGTTGTGCGATTATAACCTAATACCATATAGAGATCAATCTTTCCTTTCCCATGAAATTAATGATCAGTTAATCGATCTGTCTAACAATAAGGATATGGTTTCTTATTTAAATAGCGCTCGTTCACTTGGAGCTCTGTTTAGCTATTTGAGTTCCATCATATTTCGCAGAGAGAAATGGGGCAGGGTGAAATATGATGATTCCTTTTTGCAAAGTGCTTACTCACATGTATTTATGTTGATGAGTTTTCCTCAGGAAGGTTGCAAATTGAAATATATAAAAGACGCTTTGGTCTATTGTCGGGGTGATAATGATAGTTTTGCTGAACGAGGCATAGTTAGACGTATAATGTTAGATATTGATGGCTATTTATTGATAGCTGAGAAGTTGTTCCCGACCGATAATGATGTGAGAAAAGCATTTTTGGCTGCGGTCCGGCGAAGTCAACGCTACTATCGAAAGGCAATAAGTATTAGACGACTCGCAGATGATGTTGAGTGGGAAAGAATAAAGCCAAAGCTGGAAGAGTTGGGATATGAGGGATTAACTTTATCGATAATAGGTATGGCAAGTCCATCATTCTGGAATTTCTTACACTGGATTGTCAGATTTTTGCGAAAATAAGATCACCCCAGATCACCTCGCTTGGGTTCGGTTTCTCGTATGGTTTTTAGAAGCAAATCGTGATGGTTATTAATGCCGCTAAAGTACATACGATAGCAATCATTTAGGACTAAAATATCTATAGACTCAACATCTGGGGATTACTGCTTGAAGAACCGAATTATTAAAGGCGGAGGAGCGCTTGGAGTAAGGCAAGCCATTTCTTTGCCGCTTAATGCATTAGGTACAGGCGTCGCGGCTAATCTGCTAACTCCGCAAGATTTCGGAGTGTTGGCTATTCTCCTTGTGTTAATAAGCCTTTCTTTCTCCGTTGTTGATTTGGGTACCAGTAATGCCCTTGTGCAGAGTCCCCTTGAACCATCTTCTGATCTTCTTCGGACAGTTCAACGTTATAAACTTATAGGACTCCTTGTATGCCTTGCAGGATATAGTATAAGTGCTCCTTATCTTATCATTTATTATCAGTTGCCCCAATGGACGAACTATCTCTTTGTTTCGTGCTCTGTTATTGGTTGCCTTCAGAGTCAGAGAAGCTTTCTTAGCTACAGATTGCAGCGGCAACTTCTTTGGCCAAAGCTGGCAGTGATAGAGATGGCCGAAATATTAGTCTATAACATTGTTTTAATAGGAACTGCATATTTTTTTCGTAATGCATCCTGCTTCGTATTAGGACTTGCTGCTCGTTGGTGTGCTGGGTCCCTCTTGATTATGCGGATAGAGAGTTCCAGTCAGAAGCCTGATGCTGGTGTTGCAGGGTCATTTAGAGAACTGATTCGTTTTGGGCTTCCAATGCAATCCACATCTATTATTTCGTTAATTCAGAATTCGGTAAATCCCATAGTAGTTGGGTCAGTAGCAGGAGTTCGAGCGGTAGGGATGATCAACTGGAGTGGCTATGTGACATCTCTTCCCAGGCATCCTCTTCAGCCGTTTCCTCCATTTCTTTTCTCCGTGATCTCAAGGCGCCAGCGAGAGGGAGAGGGAGAGGGAAAATCGGATGACTATTATGTTAAAATGAGCATCAGATTGGGCACACTCGGTATAACTTTTTGCTCTTTGCTACTTATTCTAACGTTAGACAGTTTAGTTCCTTTATTCTTTGGTCAGAAATGGGTTTCAGCTATTCCTATTGCATCTATTCTGCTTTTGACTAATAGTGCTTTTCTCCCACACCTCATTATAATTGCTTTTCTTAATGCAAAGGGACATCCGTTTTCAAGATTGAAATTGTCGATCATTGAAGCAGTGGTCGTTGGAGTTTTGGGAGGAGGAGGTGCATTTGTTTATGGCGTTTTAGGTTATGCACTTGGGATATTCCTGGTCGGGATAGTCGTTTTATTTATAGAGAGTAAAGTTACCGAAAAACTTACAGGCTTAAAGATTGAGTTTACCTATGTTTACATGATGATTGTGTTTGCGATTTTGAGTGTATTGCTGGCTAATTTTGCTAAAAACAGTATTCCTGATAAATACAGTTATGTCTCTTTGCCAGTCGGTTTATTTGTTGGACTTATGGTGATGGTATTAGCAATAGTTGCAACTTATGGTAGACAAATCAGAACAGATTTACAAAATGCCCTTTTAATAATTCGTAGCAAGGATTAGTTTAATTTGAAAACACAATGGAATCGTTAAATGTCATCTTGTTTTTACACTAATAGATTTAACCATCATAACCGTGCTTTGCGAAGTAAAAGTGTTTCTAACAATAAGTTAGCAAACGTCCATTCAAAATGGTATAGAGCACGTTGGCTTCTGTTGTTAGTTTTTGTTGGCGGTTATCTTGCCACATTTTCTATTTTTGAACCGATTGCATTAGAATATCTCGTTTTCACGATAATCTCAATTTTCGCCTGTTCTTTACTGCTTACACGTCTTAATCCCCCTCTGGTTAATAAGCTGCCTATCTGGATTATTCTTGCGGTATTCATTTTGGCGTTTTATATTAAATTTTACCTTATGGTCTGGAATCCTGATATTATGCCGTTAGGACTTTTTCGACGATTGCAGTGGATAATTAAATCACCCGAGATACTACTTAATACATACGCTACAATGACTTATGCCTTTGTCACATTCTGTTTAACCTCATGGTGGCTACTTGTATATAAAAAGATCCCACGTTTTCGCTCCTTCAAAAGAGAGATTAATTATAGGCGTATATTTCCGGTACTGATGTGGCTCATCCCTTTTCTCATGATAGTTACAACACTTGTAATGTATGTTACCGGTATATCCAGGATGGCGGCTGAGAGTGTCTATCTGCCTTTTCACCTGGCAGGATGGATATTCTATATTCGCACTACGCTTATTCCTGTTTTGTTGTTACTACTTATATGGTGCAGTGATAAAGCAGGGAGCCGGAAGCACTTGATTCTTGGAATCCTACTGCTTTTTCTTCATGGATTAAGCGATATGCTACTGAGGTCTAGCCGAGGAAGCCTTTTGATGATGTTCATAATGCTGATGCTATTATTTATAGTTACAAGGCAAATAACAAAGCAGCGAATAAGGTTGTTTGCTATTATCTTATTAATGACTATGCTGCTATGGCCTGTTATTTCTGCTTACCGCTATATCAGGGCTGGAAGTTACTCTGTCTCCATAGGCGATTCATTATCAGAGTCCATAAACAGTATATCATCCTATGGGTCAATATCAGTTTCGGAAACATTCAGTGAAGCCATCAAATCGGTCCTTTTCAGGTTTGTAGGCGTGGACAGCCTGTTACCAATTGTAGAATCTGGTATTCAGCCGCTTGGTGTGGATGCTTTCAATATCTCAGTTACAAAATTTGTTACAGTTGAGGTTTTTGGTTTTTCACCAGATGCACCAGTAGCGGTTGCCCCCTCGCTACCTGGATGGTTTTATATAGTCGGAGGTAATTATCTCGTCATAGCTGGGATGTTTTGCTTCGTGTTATTTATCTGGGTAACTTGGCGTACTCTTTTAAAGTCAAGATTGCGTTGCCTGCCGGTTGCACAAACTTTGTTTCTTTTTTTTGTTTTTCGCATTTCCTCGAGTGGTACACTTGGTAGTCTATACTTAAAAATACTGGTTATAGGAGGGTCTGTCACTGTATGTGAGTGGATTGTGCGTACAATAGGAACTGCTTCGGTTTCTAAGAACGTTGGCATATCCGGAAGTAAAGGGTTAAGGGATGCTTCAGGTGCCATGTGATGAGCTTTCAAAAACAGACAGATATTAGGGTGAAGATAATTGAAGGAGTCTAATTCATGAAAAAGGCGTTGATTTCAGGTATTACTGGTCAGGACGGATCGTATCTTGCAGAATTATTGCTCGAAAAGGGCTATGAGGTTCATGGCATTGTGCGAAGAGTTGCCTTTGAAGATCCGGTGCATCGTTTGTGGAGGATCAAACATATAACTAACAAGATTTATCTGCACGCTGCCTCTCTTGAGAGTTACGCCAGCATATTCAACGTTATAGAAGAAGTCAGGCCGAACGAGTGCTATCACCTGGCTGCCCAGAGCTTTGTCAGCTATTCTTTTGAGGATGAATTTTCAACCATTAACTCTAATATAAACGGAACGCATTATATTCTGTCCGCTTTGAAGCAAAAAGCTCCTCATTGCAAGTTTTATTTCGCTGCTTCAAGTGAGATGTTCGGAAAAGTCAAGGAAACGCCACAGGATGAAGATACACCATTTAATCCAAGATCTCCATATGGGATTTCCAAGGTTGCGGGTTTTTACTTAACCAAAAACTACAGGGAAGCTTATGGCTTGCATGCCTCAAGCGGAATACTCTTTAACCATGAATCACCAAGGCGTGGACTTGAGTTCGTTACACGTAAGATAACATCTCATGCTGCAAGGATTAAGCTGGGGTTGGAAAAAAAGATAAGATTAGGAAACATAGATGCAAAACGAGATTGGGGACATGCAAAAGAATACGTAAAAGCCATGTGGATGATGCTACAGCAGGAAAAGCCTGACGATTATGTAATAGGTACAGGAAAATGTCATTCAGTAAGGGAATTTTTAGAGGTTGCATTCAATTATTTAGACCTTGATCCATATGAATATTTAGAAATAGATGAAACCTTTTACAGACCCTCAGAAGTAATGCTCTTACAGGCAAATGCATCAAAAGCAAAGAAGATATTGGGTTGGAGTAATACAATATCATTTGAAGCTTTAATAAAACAAATGGTTGATAATGATTTGAATTTATATAAATCTGGCAATATCAGAATAAAATAGATAATGAGAATACTCTATCTCCTTCAGGACCTTCCATACCCGCTAACTAATGGTGTTCGGGTGAAACTTTTTAATCTGATCTCATACATAGCAAAGAGTCACGAATGCCACATCCTGAGCTTTGGTGATAAAGATTTCCATTCAAGAGCCCAGGAGCTGCAAGAAAAAGTACCGAATATACGTATATTAGATCTCTTTCCTTTGAATTCCGGCCTTGCATTGCACTTAAAGAGACTAAATTGTTTATTGCGAAGAAAGCCGCTGTTTTTAGCGAGATGGAATAATAACGCTTTTGCTAAAGCGGTAATGCAAACCTTAGAATCCACACAATATGATGTCGTACATCTGGATGCACTCGGAATGGCATCATATGTCCATCTTTGTCAACCAACACCAACTATAATTTCTACTACAGATGCCACTTCTCTGGTTTACAGACGTGCTGCAAAAGCAAATCGCTCTTTTATTGGTAAAGTATATCAATATTCAGCTTCAAGGTCTATCGCTCGTTTTGAGCGTAATATATTGCCAGCATTCAATAAAGTTCATGTAGTTTCAAAGCTTGACCGGGATTATTTACTTTCGCAAATTCCTAAAGCTAATATTGAATGCATTGAACATGTAGTGCCTGATGAAGTATTGCAGTATCCGCGTGCAAGTCTCAGTTCTTTACCACGTAATGAAAAGAGAATTTTATTCACAGGTAACTTGCGTTGTGATAGTATATCTAAAGGGTTGCTTGCCTTTCTATCTGTTGCTTATCCTCTGATTAGGAAAGAATATCCTGATGTAGAGTTGACTGTTTTGGGACGTGATGCTCCGTCCAATGTACGCAAACAAATTGAGAATGCTTCTGGTGTTCATCTCTTGGAGTGGGTAGAGGACTACTGTGCTGAAATTATAAAAACCCATGTAGTGGTTTTTCCTGATTGGACAGGAACAGGGATTAAAACAAGAGTGCTGTACGCATTGGCATTGGGGAAACCAATAGTTGCTTCACCAGTGGCATTAGAGGGAATTGAAGTGCAGGACGGAATGCATTGTTTCAGGCGTGAGGTTGATGGTGAATTTGCAAAAGCCGTTATGTTGTTGCTGAACAATCAAGAATTGAGAAGAACAATGGGACAAAATGCGAGGAGACTCATACTTGATAGATATAATGCTGAGATGAGTGTGCAAAAATGGCTTAAGCTTTACAATTGCAAGGAAATTGTTTGATTTTGTAAAGGAGTTTCTTAATAGAAATTTCTTCTACAAGATTTTATATAAAGGAGAGAATTAAAAATTCCAGAGTGTTGCTTAATATTACTGTTAAGGAAGTACGAGATATTTATAGCGCTACATGGGTTGTGCTAATTTCGAGTAATACAGATATTATTTGCCCGGCAGGATTAACATATTTAACTGAGGCTCTATCTTATAGTGCTGCAGTTGTAATACCAGAAGGACAATCTCAAGAGGGTTATGTAAGAAATGGTAAGGATGTAATAACTTTTTCTGAGATTAGTACAGATGCTGTTGTATCTGCTATGCAGACGTTTAAGGACGATAGTTTTCGACAACGGGTTAAAGATGCTTCCAGAAAGAGGGCGCTTGACCTCTTAGCCGCTCCGGTTGTTACGACTCGTGTTTTTAATGCATTGGAGAATATACTTGACAGCAGTTGATTGCGTCTGAAAAGCAAGAACTTTAAAGAAAACAGTATCAATCCAAGGGGGGGTAATGTTTCAAATCTTAATCAGAAAAGGGCTAAACACGTCGCTGGTTCGTTTATCAAGACTGGGTGGTAAATTGCTCCCTGCTAAGCTAATTTTGGAGAAGGTTGCTGTACGGTTCCAGTCATTGTCGATAGAGACCACAAACCACTGTAATGCGAAGTGTGTATTCTGCGCATACAAATACTTAAAACGTCCCAAGGGCATAATGGATGAGAGCTTGTTTTCCAAAATCATCGAAGAGTATGCCGACATTGGAGGAGGGGAACTTAACCTGACTCCTATGGTTGGTGATCCTTTAATGGATCCTAAAATCATCGATCGTATTTTATTTGCAAGAGAATATAAGGCTGTAGCCCCGATATATTTCTTTACAAACGGAATCCTCCTGGATAAGGCCATATCAAAAGGTCTCCTTGATTCAGGGATACATCGTATTATAGTGAGCCTGATAGGCAGTGATAGACAGTCATACAAGAGATTGTCTGGAGTAGATCGTTGGGACAAAGTGATTTCAAATATTATATGCCTTCTGGAATTAAACAATGCGAAAGCAGATCCTGTAGATATACGAATTGGTATAAGAACTGATCTCTCCATGAAAGACCTGTCTGCGAATAAAACTTACAAGAAGATAGCGGCCTTGACAGACAAAATTGATTATCAGTATCATTTTCATAATTGGGGTGGTGTTGTTCAGGAAGAGGAACCCAAAGGCGGTATGAAGTCTGAAGAAACCCGGAAAACGAATGGACCTTGTTTTGTATTGTATCGAGGCCCCAAAATCCTATGGAACGGTGATGCCTCAGCATGTATGTGTATCAACATCAATGGTGACGAGGAACTGCTTCTTGGCAATATTAAAAACCATCATCTGATACACTTGTGGCAGGGAGACAAAATGAGGAACTTGCGGAGGCAGTTCTTTGCTCAGGATCTACCGAAAACTTGTCGCAGTTGCTCTCATTACAATAGTGTTTCAGTCTTGTTGGACCTTCATCATAGAAAGCTTATTAAGGAGTGCTACAATAATTATATTTCTTCAAATTATTTTCTATCAGGGTCTATTCCCAGGAACTCATCAACCTGAAGCAGCTCTACGGATGGAGACGAAACCTTAAACGATTATACTATCTTATCCAGAAACAAAAGGACTTATTAATTCTGACGGTATTGTTGTCAGACCTTCTAATAGTCTTTGCCAAGTATATAGAATCCAATGAAATTAGCAGTTTTGTCAAACTCGCCAGGTCCTAATCAGGTTCAGTATTTCGACGAGCTGGCGAAAATCCCAGGGATCGCCCTTACCGTATACTATTGTGCAAGAAGAAACGTAAAATGGCGAGGAACAGATACGTATAAACTTAATCATGATGCTCAATTCATGGTTAATTTAAATCCGTGGGCTGAAACACGTGAAAGTCTTCATTGCAATCCATCCGCACTCTCTCTTGCTATTCATAGACAACATGATTTAATCATGATCCAGGGCTATTCATATCCTACAGCTTTAGCTGCAATGTTAGCATGTATGATCTTTAGAAAACCTTTTGTGTTCTGGGGAGAAATGATCAACCGAAACCCGAGGCCGATTACTGCTCCTGTAAAGAAGTTTTTTGTTTGGCCCTGTTTTCACCGTGCCCAGGCCATACTGACTATGGGTAAGTCGGGGGTTCGATCATTCCAGGAGATAGGTATTCCAGTTGAACGGATTTATGAGGTTCCCTATTCTTGCAACTTGGAAACCTATTTGAGTGTACAGCGAACCGCAAATCATTCAAATGACAGAAAAAAGAGAATATTGGTTGTAGCACAGTTAATCAAAAGAAAGCGAGTGGACATTGCTTTAAAAGCTTTTTTGTCTTTATCTGAGCAGTATAAGGATTGGGACATGGTTATCTGTGGTGACGGGCCTTGTAGAGATGAATTGGAAAAAATGATTAGAAACAGAGAGAAATGCCGTGTTATCTTTAAAGGCTTTGTGTCCAAGGATCAACAGCCAGCGATATATGCTGATTCAGACATTTTTCTTCTCACATCGGTTCAGGATGGTTGGGGAATGGTTGTCACAGAAGCAATGGCTTCAGGATTACCCGTGATAAGTACTTATGCTGTGGAATCTGCTAGAGTTCTTCTTGACGATAAAGCCTGTGGTATATTGATTAATCCAAATAGTGTAAGTGAAACTATAGAGGCGTTAGAACTATTGATAAAGGATAAAGCAATGAGGACACGTATGGGAGAATGTGCACGAGAGAAATCAAAGGAATACGACGTTGATAGGGTTGCACGAGATAGTGCTAAGATACTGTTAGGAATCCATCAACATTTGAGAGTTTGTTAAAGCTGATTTTGTGCCCTATCGTGTAAGATAAAAAGAAGAGGGAGGTTTGTTATGAAAGTTCTTGTTCTTGGAGGAGATGGTTTTTGTGGGTGGCCTACGTCGTTAGGTCTTTCGAACTCTGGATATGATATCACTATAGTAGATAATCTTTCCAGAAGAAAAATTGATATTGAATTGGAGTGTGATTCTCTTACGCCGATTCAACCAATCAGTACCAGACTGAAAGTTTGGAAGTCTGTTTCTGGAAGAGATATCCAATTTGTAAATCTTGATGTTGCCCGGCAATATCATAAATTGTTTACTCTCATCAAAGAATTAAGGCCTGATGCAATTATCCATTTTGCTGAACAGCGTGCCGCTCCATATTCAATGAAGTCACCCTTTCATAAGCGTTATACTGTCGATAATAATATCAACGCAACCCATAATCTTCTCTGTGCTATAGCCGAAAGTGAACTGGATATTCATCTCGTTCATCTTGGAACTATGGGTGTTTATGGTTATGGCACGGCCGGGATGGCTATTCCTGAAGGATATCTGAATGTTAAGGTTGATTGCGGAAACGGAGAATTAAAAGACTTGGAGATACTTTATCCTGCAAATCCTGGTAGTGTGTATCATCTGACAAAAACACAGGATGCATTAATGTTTTATTATTACAACAAAAATGACGGTATACGAGTTACCGATCTTCATCAGGGTGTTGTATGGGGGACCAATACACCGGAAACAATGATGGATGAGAGGCTTATTAACCGTTTTGATTATGACGGTGACTACGGTACCGTATTGAACAGATTCTTGATGCAGGCTGCTATTGGTCATCCCCTCACCGTACACGGAACCGGAGGTCAAACAAGAGCATTCATACATATCAGGGATACGGTTAAGTGTATTCGTATAGCATTAGAAAATCCTCCACAAAAAGGGGATAAGGTTCAGATATTTAACCAGACAACCGAAACTCATACGGTTCGTAACCTGGCAGAACTTGTATCAGAGATAAGTGGTGCTGAAATTCGTTATTACAGAAACCCGAGGAAGGAAGCAACAGAAAACAAACTTAATGTTCTTAATGAACGATTCTTGCAATTAGGTCTTAACCCTGTAACACTACAGGAAGGTCTCTTGTCTGAAGTCATGGATATCGCAAAAAAATATGAATATCGATGCGATAAATCTAAAATAATCTGTAAGTCCCTTTGGACAAAAGATATTGAGATAGATGCGGAAGGTTCTAATATCCCAATTAATCAACCAGGTGAAAGAGAAGCTCCGTGAGAAACAGTGCTGACTGCTTATTTCGACAACAAAAGGCAGTGGACGGACGACCAATTGCTTTAGGTTTTCTTCTGTCGTGTTAGAGGCTCTCATGCTATCAACAAGCGAAACCATGCTAAATAACTAGGAATGAAAGTATTACATGTAGCCCCAAGTTTATCTTCTGAGTGGGGGGGGCCAACAAAGGTCGTTACTGAGCTAACCGAAGCCTTAGCCAAAAAAGGGGTTGAGGTGTCCATTTTTGCTCCATCAGAAGATGATAAGGATGTATGTATAACCAATCTTGAAGAGGTTGATCTAAAACTTTTTCCGAAAAGTTTCCTTTCAAAATTCTGGACATCTTATTCTTCATCTTTGGGTAAAGCTTTGATGAGAAAAGTCGCTAATTTTGACTTAGTTCATATTCACGAAATCTGGCATCATCCTCATTTTGCTGCTTGTCAAGCAGCAAAGTTTGCAAGAAAACCTTTCGTTGTAACTATTCATGGAGAGCTTGAACCTTGGTGTTTAGATCATAAGTCGTTTAAGAAGAAGATTTTCTCATTCCTGATCCAAAAAAAGCTTCTTAAAGAAGCCTCAGGCATTCATGCCATTACTGAAGATGAAGTTAAAAGCATCTGTAATTTTGTTAACAACAAAAATGTGTTTCATATCCCAAACGGTTTAAATCTAATGGAGTTTCAAAATCTTCCATCTAAGGAAGATTTTGAAGGCTTATACCCTTCGTTGAGAGGGAAAAAGGTAATCTTATTCTTAGCACGTATTCATCCTAAAAAGGGGCTTGATATACTCGCAAGAGCTTTTGGAAATATATTAAAGAATACAGATGATATTCAGCTGGTAATAGCAGGGCCTGATAAAGATGATTATAAAAACCAAATAATTGAGATACTTAAGGCTGAGAATGCCATAGGTAATACCATATTTACAGGAATGCTGACAGGAGAAAAGAAACTTGCAGCTTTAAGCAGAGCAGATATTTTTGTTTTACCGTCTTATTCTGAAGGTTTTAGTATAAGCATTTTGGAGGCCATGGCATGCGGGCTTGCAGTAGTGATAACAAAACAGTGTAACTTTCCTGAGGTTGAGGAGATTGGTGGTGGTAAGATTATTGATACAGATGCTAATCACCTGTCAAAGGCTGTTAGTGAACTATTGGACAATCCAGAATTATGTAAAAAGATGGGGGATAGAGGTAAAAGACTGGTGATGGAAAAATACACTTGGGATAAAATAGCAGATCAGATGATTATTGCCTATGAAGAGATACTTGGTAAAAAAGGGTGATTAAGTGGTGGTGGTGATTATAAACTATCAGGATTTGAGTTTCTGGCTATTGTTTGGGTTGGTTCTATTGTTCAGTTATTGGTTTTATTTGGTTTGAGACTGGTGACTATTATTATTAACCTGGCAAACAAACATAGAGACATAGGAAGGGCAAAAATATAATATGCAGATGGAAAAAATAGAAAAAGAAGATGCGAGGGAACTGACACAGAAGACACAGGAGCAGATGATGAAACAGGGAATCCGACTACGCCAGAAAAGAAGTTGAAGATATGAATAAATATACAATGCGGTTTTTATATAACCTGTTAGGTTCCAGGATTTCAAAGGTAGCCGCATTAAAAACACTGGAAGTCTTTAGATTGCCGACTTACCGGATTGCAATTGATACCAATAACACTTGTAATCTGCGCTGTGTGATGTGTTATATGTCCCTGGATGGATACAGGGATAAGATAAATATCATGTCAATGGAGATGTTTGAATCTATAGCGAAACAAATATTTCATAAAACGAAAATGCTTGATCTCTCCTGCAGTTTCGAACCGTTTATGACAAGGAATTTTTTGGACTATGTAAGGGTTGCGAGGAAATATTTTAACGGGTATATAGGGATATGTACCAACGCACTTTTAATGA
>QIGD01000019.1 GCA_003229935.1 Methanobacteriota archaeon
TGGAAAAGAGGAAAATTATATTAACATACAAGATTAGGCATCATCGCAATTTTGAGCTGGAACTTTCAAAGGCACGGCAAGTAGCAAAAATTGCATTAAAAACAAGGACGAGGAGTTCTGCTGATGTCAGACATATTGGTCTCAAGTTAATGATAGCCAATCAGATACTGCGAAAATATGCAAATAATTTAAAGGCAAAACATGTCACTAAAGTTGTTCTAACAGTACCAAACCAAGGTATTAAGGTTGATAAGGAAAGCAGGAAGATTTGGATACCCTCTTTGAAACTCAACCTTAAATATCAATTCAGTAATGATTTTGAAAAGGTAAATCAAATTGAAATAGATAAAGAGTATGCTTTTATATCTGTATCTCTTCCAGATGTTGAAGGATATAAAACAGAAAATTATATAGGGGTGGATTTGAATACCACTGCTCATTGTGCTGTTGTTGGAAATCCTACTACAGGCAAGGTTTTTAAAATGGGTAAAATGGCATATCAGATTCATAAGAAATACAAGAATATCAGGAGGGGTTTGCAAAAAAAGGGTAAGTACAGAAAGGTTGAGCAAATCAGAAATCGTGAGCAGAGGATTAAAGTGGCTAAGATTCACAGACATATCAGACAGCAGAGAGCAGATTTTCATCAAAAACTTAGCAAAGAGCTGGTAACGAAATACGATTTTATAGCATTTGAAGATTTAAAGATAAAAAACATGATGAAAAATCATCATTTAGCAAAAAGTATATCAGAGGTGTCATGGAATATGTTACAATCGTCCACTGCGTACAAGGCAGAATGGGCTGGTAAAGTAGTAACCTTTGTAAATCATAAAAACACGTCTCAAGAATGTAGCAGGTGTGGTAGAATAGTCAGGAAAAACCTTAATATTAAAATACACAACTGCCCTTACTGTGGGTTAGTTCTTGATAGACACGTTAATGCTGCAATAAATATATTACACAGAGGATTGAAAAAAGTAGGGTTGGGATACACCGATTTTATGCCTGTTCGAGGTCCAGTACAAGATAGACCTATGACTCAGGAAGTCCACGACTTTAATCGTGGGTAGTTCAATATTAGTTTATACCAGACTCGAGAGGAATTATTATGTGTGGATTAGGTGGAATATTCAATCTAACAGGAAAAGGGATATCTGGGAGAGATATTACTATAATGGCATCAATGATGAAGGACAGGTATGATGGAAGAGGGGGGGGATTTGCTGCCTATGGTATATACCCTAAGTACAGAGAATATTATGCATTTCATCTCTTCTTTAAAGATGAAGAGGCAAAGGAGGTTACAGAAGAGTTCCTGAAAGACAGAGTAGCTATAATCAAGGATGAAGAGGTGCCAATGAGGAATATAAAGGAGATTCCCAGAGAGCAGATAGTATGGCGCTATTTTGTTGAAGTACCTCATAAATTCAAAAGTAAGGCTGATTATCTGAAGCGTGAGCAGGATTATATAATTGATACTGTTTTTACAATTAATGATGAGATTGATGGTGCCTTTGTTGCAAGTAGCGGTAAAAATATGGGTGTTTTCAAGGCAGCAGGTATGCCCCAGGATGTGGCAAGACTCTTCAAAATTGAGAAATATAATGCCTACTCATGGATTACCCACGGAAGATTTCCTACAAATACACCAGGATGGTGGGGCGGTGCACATCCCTTTAATATACTTGACTGGTGTGTTGTACACAATGGCGAGATAAGCAGTTACGGCACAAACAGGCGATATCTTGAGAGCTTTGGCTATAAATGCAGGCTTTTGACAGATACCGAAGTTGTTGCTTATCTCTTTGACCTTCTGGTGAGAAAGCAGAAGCTGAGTATTAAAACTGCTGCAACAGCCCTGACGCCACCCTTCTGGAGTCAGATTGATAGAATGCCGGAGCCTATGAAGACAAAATTGACAGCTCTGAGAATGACATATGCACCTGCAATGCTAAATGGCCCCTTTGCGATAATAGTAACCAATGCCGAGACTATGATTGGGCTGAATGACAGAATAAAATTGAGACCTCTCATGGTAGGAAAAAGGGAAGATTTTGTATATCTTGCAAGTGAAGAGGCTGCTATAAGAGAGGTATCCCCCGAGCTGGACAGGCTCTGGGCTCCCAGAGCAGGTAACCCAGTTATTGCCAGATTGAACGGTGATGTAAAGGAAGAGATTATACATTAAGGTGATTTTATGGTTTGGAAAAATTTTCCTCCAGACTTCTATGTCAGAGTTGACAAAGAGCTTTGCATAAATTGTATGAGGTGCATAAAAGAGTGCTCCTTTGGTGTGCATGAATATGACAGGAAGAAGGAGTTGTGGAAGAGGCATCATGAGAAATGTGTCGGCTGCTTACGGTGTGCAGCCATGTGCCCAGCCAAGGCAATAAATATAGAAAAGAGCAGAATGGAGTATTCTCCTCATCCTGTATGGACAAATAAAGTTAGAAAGGATATAAAGATGCAGGCAGAAACTGGGGGAGTTATTCTGACAGCTATGGGGAACGAAGTGCCCTATCTGAGCTACTTCGATCATCTTGTGCTTGATGCCTGTCAGGTCACAAATCCAAGTATAGACCCTCTCAGAGAACCCATGGAACTCAGAACATTCATAGGCAGAAAGTCGGAGAGGTTTGATCTTGAAGAGGACAGCGGAGCAAGCCTCAAAACAGAGATAGCTCCGAATCTGAAGCTTGAAACACCTATAATGTTTGCACATATGAGTTATGGCAGTATAAGCATTGAGGCTCAGCTTAGCATGGCAAGGGCTGCCAGTAAAATTGGAACCTTCATGGGCACTGGTGAAGGAGGTATGCATAAAGACCTGTATCAATATGCTGACCACATCATAACCCAAGTCGCCTCTGGAAGATTTGCTGTTCATGAGGAGTATCTTAAGAGAGGGGCTGCAATTGAGATAAAGATAGGTCAGGGTGCAAAACCAGGTATAGGAGGGCATCTACCTGGAAAAAAGGTGACTAAGGAAATTTCCGAGACAAGAATGATTCCCGAGGGCAGTGACGCTATTTCACCTGCACCTCATCATGATATATACAGTATTGAAGACCTATCACGATTGATATATGCTCTGAAAGAGGCTACTAGGTATAAAAAACCAGTATTTGTAAAAATTGCTGCAGTGCACAATGTTGCTCCTATAGCTGTCGGTGTAATTAGAGCTGGAGCAGATGCTGTTGTTCTGGATGGCTTCAGAGGTGGTACAGGGGCAGCACCACAGGTACACAGAGACCACCATGGTATACCTCTGGAGGTAGCTATTGCAACTGTTGACAGAAGGCTCAGAGAAGAGGGAATAAGACACTGGGGCAGTATTATAGCAAGTGGTGGAATAAGGTGCAGTGCAGACGTTGCAAAGGCAATAGCTCTTGGTGCAGATGCTATTTATATTGGTACTGGTGCGCTGGTTGCCATGGGATGCACAGTGTGCAAGAAGTGTTATACTGGCAAATGCCCCTGGGGAATTGCAACACAGATTCCTGAACTGAGAAAGCGCCTGAACCCTGATGAAGGAGCAAAAAGAGCAGCTAACCTTCTTGAAGCTTGGAGTCATGAACTTAAAGAGATTCTCGGGGCACTGGGTTTGAACTCTATTGAGAGTCTCAGAGGAAACAGAGACAGGCTGAGAGGTGTGGGTCTGAATGAGATTGACCTTGAAATTCTCGGTGTTAAACCAGCAGGGTGGTAGAAATGCTTCAGGAGTTTAAGAAGATAATCAGGGAAGAGGAAGACTTTGTTATAATAGATGCCAAGGGAATATACTATAGAGAGCTAAATGAACTAATAAATGAACTCATTCTCAATGGCTCAAAGAAGTTCAGAATTCTCAATGTAAATGGTCAGAGATTTATTGCAGATGGCCTGAGAGGGGGTTATTATATTGAAATTTATGGCACTGCCGGTGATGACCTTGGAGGCTTTGCCAATGGCCCAACTATAGTTATTCATGGAGATATACAGGATGGCGCAGGGAATACAATGAACGAGGGTAAAATTATAGTGCATGGTTCGGGCACAGATATTATAGGCCACAGTATGCGCGGAGGTAAGATTTTTGTGAAAGGTGAGGTGGGCTACCGTGTTGGTATTCACATGAAGGAGTATAAGGAGCAGATACCTGTTATAGTTGTGGGTGCCACTGCTGGAGACTTTCTGGGTGAATATATGGCAGGAGGTAGAATTATAATCCTCGGCCTTGAAAAGCGCCCTGAGGTAGAAGATATCGTCGGTGACTGGATAGGTACTGGAATTCATGGCGGAGCTATATATATAAGGGGGGTTATCACCAAAGATAAGCTTGGATATTCTGCAAACATTAAAGAAATTGATGAGAATGACAGGAAGATTATAGAGAAGAATGTCAGAGAATTTTGCTCATATTTTGGTCTTGATGCAGATGAGATTCTGAAATCTAAGTTTACAAAAATAGCCCCGATATCACGCAATCCCTTTGCAGCAATGTACAGCGATTCCAGAGAGAATAAGTAGATATTGTTTTTTCAAAAATTATAACCAAGAAAAGCAGCTAAAATAGCTGTAGCATTCAGAGAAGCATGAGCAATTATGACAATAAACAGTGAATCCTTCTTCTCATAGGTATAAGCTAAAATAGCCCCTAGAATGGAAATAGCTATAAAGGAGGATACATCCAGATGGGCAGCACCGAAGTAAATACCATTAAGTATGGCAGCTGGCCCTACGGAAAGCTTTCTTCTCATGGCACTGAACATATATCCCCTGAAGTATATTTCTTCACTCACAGGAGCTATTACTGCTCCAATGAAGAATAGAAGGAAGAAGCTCTTTATGGATGTTGCTGTAGCCTTCAGGAGAACCTCTTGAGTTTCACTAGGCTCTATAAACCTGTCTGTAACCGAGATAACACCATGCTCAACTACAAGAAGAAGAACCGCAAGGCCTAGACCGAGGAGAAGGTTGTGCTTGCTTATCTTTAAAAGTTCTCCGAGTTTTATTTTTCTCCTTCTCATTGCAAGGTATGTGAGTATAATAAGAGTCAGGGAAAAGAAACTCTGAATAGCTAGGAAGGCATAGGAGTTAAAATATTCTTTCATATTATTTATACCAATATTTCTTATCACATTCAAACCTAGACCATAGGCTATAATATAGGTGGCAACAAAAATCAGAACTCCTTCTTTCAGGCTAAGGTTTCTCATAGAAAAAGATATATTCTCTTTATTTATAATAACCTTATGCCAAAACTTTATGGAATAGGTGTGGGACCTGGTGACCCGGAGCTTATGACATTAAAAGCATTGAAGATTCTCGAGAGAGTTGAGATACTCTTTGTACCCAAATCAGGAGTCGGTTTATGTATTGCTCTGGACATTGTGAAGAAAGCCATTAATAAGGATTTCAGGATTGTCAAGCTTTATTTCCCCATGACAAAAGATAAAAGAAAGCTGGAAGAGCACTGGGATATAGCTTCAAAAGCTGTTGAAGAAGCTCTGAAGGATGGCAGTGAAGGAGCATTTATAACTCTTGGTGACCCCCTTTTCTACTCAACCTTCAGCTATCTCATGCCAAGAATTTTAGACCTCGGGATTGATATTGAAGTTATTCCTGGAGTGACAAGTATAAGTTCGTGCTCTGCTTCCCATAGAATCACTCTTGTGGCAGGCGATGAGAAGCTGGCTGTGATCCCTGCTGCCTATGGGTTAGAGAATCTTGAGCATATAGCTGAAGAATTTGATACTGTGGTACTGATAAAGGTTTCTAGGAATTACAATAAGATAGTGGATAAGATTAAGGAGCTTGGCCTCGAGGAGAAAGCCCTTTTTATGAGCCGGTGCGGAGGTGAGGGCTTCAGGGCAGAAAGATTGGAGGAAAAAGGTGAAAGGAATGTTGATTATCTTTCAATGATTATAATCAGGTGAATGCACATCTATATTTTTTTTATGTCATCTTCAGGGATTATATAGTGGACAAGGTCAAAAATCTTCTCTGCTTTTTTGATAATACTCCTGTCGCCTGAGCAGGGTATACCAGAGCATCTTAAAACCATGGCATCACCCTGCTTTACAGCTACTGCTTTTAAAGGAATGTTATATCTCTTTGCTTTCTCCATAAAATAGGATGATAGCTGGCCGCTGAAGCTCACTCCAGAGTCAAAGAAAACTTTTACCTCTCTCACCCTCAGCTCTTTGTTTGCCTTTAAAATCATTTCCACAGCTTTCTCTGTTATTTTACTAAATTTGTACTTTCCATAAACGCCTGAAATGTCTCTGAGAAAGCCGTCATCACAGAGTATGACCTCCTTACCCTTAAGATAACTTTCCACAGTTATGAGCACATTATAGCCATCTATACATAGCTTTTTACCTTCAAGCTCCTTATCAGAAACAAGCCTGTTTCTATGCACAAGAACATCCCTCTTTGAGAATATGCACCTGTAGAGGAGATTTCTTTCTCTACTGTTTAGATTATATCTGTTTCCCACAATGCTTATAGATTGCTCTCTTGAGTAACACCTATCTAAGAGGTATCTCAGGTCAAGACTGGCATCTTTCAATTTAAAATTAATTTTCTGCACGTTTATAATATTCTTCTTCTGGTTCTTCTTCTTTTTGGAAAGTCTTTTATGACAAACATCGCAGAAAACCAACGACTTTAGTCGTGGGTATTTCACTAAACTGCAACATCAAGATTGAGCTTTTCAACCATCTCTTTATATCTGTTGCGGATTGTTACTTCAGTTACGCCTGCCACATGAGCCACTTCCTTCTGAGTTTTTCTTTCTCCGAGAATCACGGAAGCAATGTACAGGGCCGCAGCACATATTCCAGTCGGCCCTCTGCCTGATGTAACCCCCATTTGCTTTATTGCCTGAGTTACTATCTCTCTGGCTTTACTTCTTACCTCTCCACTTAACCTCAACTCACTTCCGAATCTTTCAATATAATCAAGAGGTGAAGAAGGTCTTGGGGTAAGGCCCAGCTCTCTTGCAACAAATCTGTATGTCTTTCCTATTTCCTTTCTATTTAGTCTTGCTGTATCTGAAATTTCGTCAAGAGTTCTCGGCACACCGTACTGTCTGCAGGCAAAGTATATTGATGCAGCACTTACTCCTTCTATACTCCTGCCTCTTGTAAGTCCCTTTTCAACAGCCCTCCTGTAAATTTTGGCTGCCATTTCTCTGACATTTTTTGGCAGGTCAAGGCGAGAAGAGAGGGCATCCATTTCAGTTAATGCTCTGGCAAGGTTTCTCTCTAATGAATTGCTAACCCTTATACGCTGCTGCCACTTCCTGAGACGGTACATCTGAGCTTTACTGGCTGAAGAAATTTCTCTGCCTGATGCATCCTTGTTGCGCCAGTCTATAATAGTACTCATACCAAGGTCATGGAGAGTATAAGTTAGAGGTGCACCTGTGTGACTTCTCTTATTCATCTGTTCACTATCAAAAGCCCGCCAGTCAGGCCCACAATCTAACAGTGACTCCCTAACAACAAGTCCGCACCCATTGCATACAACTTCAGCCCTTTCTGTATCATGAGATAGACTCCTGCTCCCACACTCTGGGCATTCATCAAGATTCGTTCCTCCCAACTGAGCTCCTCCTTTTATCTTTTAATATAAATAATCCAGAGGATTTTATTTCGCTCACAAGCCTCTCAGTAAGCTTAATTTCAGGTCTTATAACAAAGTAGGGGTGTGAAACTGGGCCTATAACGTCTGCAACCTTACCAATTATAATACCTGTCTTTGTGATAACATTACTGGACATAGGGGGGTAATTCTTTCCCCTGAAAATTAATGTACCTGTACCACTGATATGAATGAATTCCCCCAGAGGCTGCATAATAACCCTCCTAATCAACTGTTAACCTTCTTGGATTAACAGCAGTAATTATTCTGGAATATTTATCGCTCAAACCTGAAGCTAAAGCCACATTCAGTATATTTTCTGGTAAAATTATATCCTCCGGGGCATGGGAATCAGTATTCACCAGCAGTTCTGCTTTAACTTCCTCGGCAACCCTTGCGACATGCCCGTTGGCAAGGCAGTGCCCCTTCCTTGCTGATAACTCGAGAAAAATTTCATTTTCTTTGGCAAGTTCTGCCTCCTCTACAGTTATTAAGCCTGGATGAGAAAGAATATCCACATCGGGTGTTGAAACCCCTGCACTATTTGTGCCTCTGGCTACAGGTTCGACAATAGTTTCTCCGTGGACAACAACAACCTCTGCACCAAGCTTCTTTGCCTTAACAGCAAACCTTGGAATCAGGTCGGGTGGAAGGTGGGTAAGTTCTATCCCGATTAGAACTTTTATGTCATGTCCCTGAAGTTCTCCCTTTGCTCTGAGAAGGTGTTTTAGAATAAATTCCATATTACTTCCATCAGCATGGTCAGTTATGGCTATGGCTTCAAAACCCTTTTCTGCATAACGCCTTGCTATCTCACTGGGTAGGAGCTCTCCATCTGAAAAAATACTATGGAGATGCATATCAAAACTCATAGGTCTAACTGTTCCATGCTATTATTTTAAGTTTTCTGATATTATTAACAGCCTTCTTATAATTGTTTCAGGCTCTTCTGTTCTCCCTTTAGACCTCTTGCTCTTCTTCTCTTCTTTTCTGTTCTACTCACCACCTACCATTCCTTTACATTTTAAAAACAGCAGATACATATGTGAATAATAAAGTAATAGATAGATATAGATAAAATTAAGATAGGTATAACTAAAAGCCAGCGTAAAATACTCAATCACTCACGGCTAAGTCATGTGGGCTTATCTCGTGAGAGACGAGGGTAACAGGTTGATTAGGAGGCATTGAAAATGCAGAAGTTATTGGTTAGAGTTAAAGAACACATCAGGGGCTCCTCTTCAAGTTCACTACTCTGTAAGTGAGGCATTAAACAGAGAGGAAACTCTCAGGCTAATACTGGCAAATAACAGCTCCGAAGAAGACCAACACTCTGGCAAGAGTGGACAGGACTTGAGAGTTCCTGTCATAAATCTGCAAATTCAAATGAAGTTCTCAGCGAGCTTGAAGAGATAGGTATTGATGAGAAGAAAGCTAAAGCAGTAATCTAACAGTTACGCAGCCAGAGAGATATTTTTGAGCCTAAAGAGAATATGTATAAAACAACATAGAAGAGGTAATTGAATTGACTTATACAGATAATTTCCCTCATAAAACATACAGAAAATACCAAAAGGAAGTAATAGAAGAAATAGAAGATAAATTTGAAAATAATGATGATGAAGTAGTGATTATTGAAGCACCTCCTGGTTTTGGAAAGAGTGCAGTAAATGTCGCAGTCGCAAAGAGCTTTAATAGCGCTTACATCATAACAACACAGAAAGTATTACAGGATTTCTATGCTAATGAATATAAACTTCCAGTGATAAAAGGAAGACAAAATTATACATGCCTCATTACAGGTGGAACAGCAGATAATGGACCATGCCAACTCTTTAATCCACCTAAAGCATCAAATAAAAAAACATCTCAAAAGAATTTTAATTTCAATAAAAACAATTATTACTGCAAACTTAAAGATGACTGTCCTTATGAAATTGCAAAAAAAGAATGTGCTGATTCTCCAGTATGTGTAATGAATATGACATATAGTTTTCATATGCCCCCAGAATTTACAGAGAGAGAATTAATTATAGTTGATGAAGCCCATAACCTTGATGACACTATATTAGACTTTGTAACAAAAACAATTAAAAAAACAGATGTTTTAAAAGATACACCTGTTGACACAACAATACAAGAATGTATTGGATATATGATGAGTAAACGAAAAGAAATGTTAGATTATATCGAAACAAATAATATTAAACAGAAAAGAATAGGAGACAAATTAATTTATAAAATAAAAGAAGAAGAGAAAACAAGAGAAAAAATCTCTAAGGGATTAAAAAAAGAAATTGAAAAAGGTATAAACCAAATAAGTAAAATACATTTTGAAATTGTCGAAGAAGAAAATATTATGAAAGAGATAAGAGAATTAGATAATGATATTTCTAAAGGATATGGATGGGTCGCAAAAGACAATTTAACAAGTATAACATTCACACCTTTAACTGTTGGAAGATTCTTAAATAAATTACTATGGGAGAGAGGAAACAAAATATTATGCACCAGTGCTACTTTTTTAGATAAAGATAGATTTATGAAAGAGACTGGATTGAATGGTAAAACGGCAACATTCAAATCAGTACCTTCTTCATTTAATAAGAAAAATAGATTAATCTATTATATTCAAACAGGTAAAATGTCATACAACTACAGAGAAAAAACACTTCCCATTTTGGCTAAAAAAGTAAACCAAATATGTAAAGAGTATAAAGGAGATAATATAATTGTTCATGCACATACATATAAAAATATTAATGATATAGCAAAATTAATTAAAACAGATAAGGAAATAATACTTCAATCTAAAATTGACAGGGAAAAAAGTTTGGATAATTTTAAAAGAGGTAAAAATAAAATATTTCTATCTGTAAAAATGACAGAAGGAATTGATTTAAAAGATGATATGTGTAGAGTGAATATTCTTGCAAAAGTACCATTTGGAATTACAGTAGATAAACGAATAAAGGAAAGAATGAAGACAGATATAAAATGGTATTATTGGAAAACTATAATCGAAATTGTTCAGGCATATGGTAGAACAACTAGAAGTGAATATGATTATTCAGATACATATATATTAGATAGTGACTTTGGACGTTTATATAGTAATAACACACAAATGTTTCCTGAGTGGTTTAAGGAAGCTCTTATATGGAAAAACAAACAACTCTAATCACATAATTAAACTCACTACCACCTAAAGAGATATGATGATTTACCAACAGCTAATCAAACCCTACTTTGAACGTAATACAGAAATAAAATTAATAGATAAATAAAAAAAAACTAGTTATAATCACAATCCACTATATTGTTATTAGAATCAGTATAAAACATGTATATAAATTGTAATTCATGGTATTTAGATATATTAATGGAATTTTAGGATAAAGGACAGATATTGTTTGAATTTAAGAGGTGTTGCAAGAATACAGTGTTTATGCTACTATAGTTGGAGTTAAAGAAGGTAAAATGAGAGGTAGAACAGATTTGAGGGAAAGAGATTGTGGTTGGGGTTAAATTAGAGAAAATGTGTCTTTTGCTGCTTGATTTTTTGTATTCGACTGTAACTGTCAAATTCATTAGCGATATTTTGATGAATTTTGGCTAATTTTCTGCTTTTTTATGTAAAATAGCTGAATCTAATCTGTGTAAAAGAGAAATAGCAAAATATTAAGTGGCGAAGGTAAGATGTTTTGCATCTCGCCTAGAGAGTTAATGATTTCATGCCTTTTATCTGCCGCTATGATTGTAGCTACCCGCCTCGGATTCAGACAGCGGTTTGCTCACTGGATGCTTATCGAAGTAAGCGATTGAATGTCGGATATCGTCGAGAAGTAATGAACCAAGATCGTGACTGAACCCATGGCGCACGAGGATACGTTGAATGACGAGGTCGGTGCAATTGGGTAACATGGAATAGGCGGGCACGAGCCATCCCCGTGTTCGCAGTCGGTCGGCTAAATCATAAAGGGTGAATCCAACGTCAGTATCTTCTTTCAGTTTCCAACTTACAGCGGGAATACCACCTTCACCATCGTGAATAAGTTCGAATATTCCCATTTGTTCAATCGCCTTAGCGAGATATTTGGCTGTGTCGTAGCAAGCTTGTTGTATTTTTCGATATCCCTCCTTGCCTAGCCGCAGGAAATTATAATACTGGGCGATTATCTGTCCACCTGGGCGAGAGAAATTGAGTGCGAAAGTTGGCACATCACCCCCCAAGTAGTTAACATTAAAAATGAGATCTTCATCTAAATCATCTATATCTCGCCAAACAGCCCAACCAACTCCGAGTGGAGCAAGTCCAAATTTGTGACCTGATGCGTTGATTGACTTTACCCTTGGTAACCTAAAATCCCATTCCAAATCTGGATTTACAAAGGGTGCCAGAAAGCCTCCGCTCGCCGCATCGACGTGGATTGGAATGTCAAGTCCCTGTTCGCTCTGAAGCTGATCAAGTGCATCACTAACAGCCTTTACCGGTTCATACTGGCCGGTAAAAGTTACACCAAGCGTTGGAACTACACCAATCGTATTATCATCACATCTCTTGAGAACCTCCTCAGGCGTCATGATTAGGCGGTCGCCTTCCATCGGTATTTCCCGCAGTTCGACATCCCAATAACGGCAGAACTTGGGCCAGCATATCTGCACAGGGCCAGTAACAAGATTTGGCTTATCCGTCGGTTTACCTTCGGCTTGGCGTCGTTTGCGCCACCTCCACTTCAGAGCCAGTCCGCCTAACATAGCAGCCTCACTTGATCCAGTCGTAGAGCAACCAATTGTATGTGCTGATTCCGGTGAATTCCATAAATCAGCTAGCATATGAACACACCGTCTCTCGACTTCCGCTGTCTGGGGATACTCATCCTTGTCAATCATATTCTTGTCAACGCACTCATCCATAAGCTGTTGCACTTCTGGTTCCCACCAAGTAGTGCAAAATGTTGCAAGGTTTTGTCGTGCGTTGCCATCAAGCATCAGTTCGTCGTGAATGGCGCTGTAAGCGTCGCGTGGAATGTGCTCGTCTTTAGGGAACTTGAATTTTGGGAACTTGACAGATAGGTCAGCCGACCCATAAATATCATCCAACAGCTCATCTCGAATGTCTTCCCTCTTATGTAATGCCATAATTGATACCTCCTAATTACGATATTTACTCTACTTAACAAGTTTTTTCCTTGAGGTATAAAAATCTGTTGTTCTTCTAAATAGTTGTCCCCCTTTTCCCTTTCGGTTGTCGTTTCCCAGCCTAGAAATACGCCTGGAGTCTCAGCTATTTCTTCGTAGATAGCAGTTTTTTCCCTCTAGTCCTAGAGCAGGTCGGCAAGCTTTTCCACCAGCTCCTCCCTGGAGCATGCAGAATTAAATATGTGTTGGAGGGAAACGAGCATTTCGATGAAATATACCAGTTTGGTTTCGTCTACGATATCCCCTAGTTTCATCGCCTTTATCACGGTCTTAAAATTCTTGCCTATAACTTTAGCTATAAGGATTATAGTGTTCTCGCTGGAGTCATCGACAAGAAGACTGAAGCCTTCGTGTTGGAGTTTGAGGAGAATGGAAGGGCGAAGCGCTATATCGTTGGCTACAACAGCGAGATGGCAGAAGACGACAAGACCTACCGTGAGAGTAGAATTCGAAGAGTGACAGAAAAACTTGACGGAATAAAGGCTACAGTGGAGAAGGGAAAACTCAAGCAAAAAATGAAGATAGCGGAGCGGGCTGGCAAGACCATGAAAGGTGTGAAGAGGTACTCAGGCTTTGCCTAAAAATAAAGTAGCAAAGTTTATTAATTAGATCAGCGTATCTGAAAGCATGAATAATCATATACAGTATGCACCGTGGTTGAAAGCCTTATCTGGAGCAGATGAAGTCCAAGCACGGCGATTTGTAGCAGCTAGA